>NZ_JACBXC010000126.1 GCF_013870535.1 Streptomyces phytophilus
TACGCCCGCCGCAGGGCACCACCTGGCCGACGTTCCGCCCGCCGGCCCCACCGCCTTCCTCGCCCTAGACCGCACTCGCACCCCGCACCCAGAAGAAGGGCAGTGACCACGATGAGCACTCCGGTGCGCATTCCGGCCGATGTCGAGCGCGAGGACACGGTGCTGGCTGGGCTGACCGCCCGTCAACTGCTGCTGCTGTCCGGAGCCGGCATCGTGCTCTACACCCTGTACACGGGCAGCCGCACGCTGGTGCCGCTGCCGGTCTTCGTGATCGTTGCGCTGCCGCTGGCCGGCGTCGCGGTGCTGCTGGCCCTGGGCCGGCGCGACGGGCTGCCGCTGGATCGGCTGCTGCTGGCCGCGATCCGCCAGCGCCTGGCGCCGCGCTACCGCATCGCCGCAGGCGAAGGCGTCCAGCCCGCCCCCCAGTGGCTGGGCGAGCGCGCCCGCCCGGCCGACGAACCAGGTCAACCTGCCGGCACGGTGACGCCGGCTCCGCTGCACATGCCCGCCGAGTCCGTCAGCGAGACGGGACTGGTCGACCTCGGCCGCGACGGGCTCGCGGTGGTTGCCGTGTGCAGCACCGTCAACTTCGCCCTGCGGACACCGGCCGAACAAGAGTCCCTGACCACGGCCTTCGGCCGGTACCTGCACTCCCTGACGGCCCCGGTGCAGATCATGGTGCGAGCAGAACGCCTGGACCTCTCCGCCCAGATCAACGAGTTGCAGGCCTACGCCGGGAACCTGCCCCACCCGGCGCTGGAGCACGCCGCGTACGAGCACGCCGACTACCTCAACCACCTGCGCCAGACCAGCAACCTGCTGCGCCGTCAGGTGCTCCTCATCATCCGCGAGCCGACGGGCACCACCGCCCCGAACACCGGCTTCGGCACCTCGCACCGGGCAGCGCGGCGCGCACGCCGCGCCGCGGACCGCCACACCCAGGCCACCGCCGCCGCGCGGCGGGCCGTCGAGGCCCGGCTGGTAAGGCGCGTCGAGGAGGCCACCGAACTCCTCGGACCGGTCGGCATCACCGTCACAGCGCTGGACGCAGGACAGGCCACCGCCGTGCTGGCCGCCGCCTGCAACCCCGACAGCCTCCTGCCGCCCTCCACCCATCTCGCAGGGGCTCACGACGTCATCACCACCGCCCCCACGCTCTACGACGACCCCGAACACGACAACGGGACGCCGCACGAGCCGAGCAACCCACCGGACCTCCACAAGGGCCGAGCACACGCCGCGACGACCGCGGTTCAGGAAGGAGATGAACCGTGACACGCCGACGGCTTCGCCCTCGTTCCCCCTGGGAGTCGTCCACCGGGCACGGCGACGTGTTCGCCCCGGACTCACTCGCCGTCGGAGTCAGGCATCTGGACGTCGGCCAGGAATCCGTTGCCTCGTTCGCGATCACCGGCTACCCGCGGGAGGTGCATCCCGGGTGGCTGCAGCCGCTGCTGACCTACCCCGGCCGCGTGGACGTCAGCTTGCACATTGAGCCGATCGACCCGGCCACCGCCGCGCAGCGGCTGAAGAAGCAGCTCGCCCGCTTCGAATCCGGCCGCCGGCACACCGAAGAGCACGGCCACCTGCCCGACCCGCACGTGGAAGCCGCCACCGAAGACGCCTACGACCTCTCCGCCCGGGTCGCCAGAGGCGAAGGCAAGCTCTTCCGCCTCGGCCTGTACCTGACCGTCCACGCCGCCAGCAACGAGGAACTCGGCGGCGAGGTCGACGCGGTACGCGCACTGGCCGCCAGCCTGCTGCTGGATGCCAAACCGGCCTCCTACCGCAGCCTGCAGGGCTGGATCACGTGCCTGCCGATGGGCCTGGACCTGCTCGGCATGCGCCGTACCTTCGACACCCAGGCCCTGGCCGCCGCCTTCCCCTTCACCAGCCCCGACCTCCCGCCGGCCGATCCCACCTCCGTCGCCGCCCCCACCGGCGTCCTGTACGGCTACAACATCGGCTCCCAGGGGCTGGTGCACTGGGACCGCTTCGCGCTGGACAACCACAACTCCGTCGTCCTCGGCCGCTCCGGCGCCGGCAAGTCATACCTGGTCAAGCTCGAACTGCTGCGCTCCCTCTACCGCGGGATCGAGATCTACGTCATCGACCCCGAAGACGAATACGCCCGCCTGGCCCGAGCCGTCGGCGGCACCTACGTCCACCTCGGCGCCGAACAGGTGCGGCTCAACCCCTTCGACCTGCCCATCCACACCCGGCCCGACGGACGGCGCACCGCCCCCCGCGACGCGCTCCTTCGGCGCTCGCTGTTCCTGCACACCGTCATCGCCGTGCTCCTCGGCGCCGAGCTGACCCCCGGCGAGCGCGCCAGTCTCGACCGGGCCATCACCGCCACCTACCAGCAGGCCGGCATCACCGCGGACGCCCGCACCTGGACCCGCCCCGCGCCCCTGCTCGCCGACCTCGCCCACACCCTTCAGACGTCCACCGACACCGAATCAGCCGATCTCGCCGCGCGCCTTCACCCCTACGTGCACGGCGCTTTCAGCGGCCTGTTCAACGGGCCGTCCACCAGCCGGCCCGAAGGCCATCTGGTGGTCTTCTCACTGCGCGACCTGCCCGATGAACTGAAAGCGATCGGCACCCTGCTCACCCTCGACGTCGTCTGGCGACAGGTCTCCAACGCTGCCGTCCGCCGGCCCCGGCTCGTCGTCGTCGACGAAGCCTGGCTGCTGATGAAGGACCCCGCGGGGGCCGACTTCCTGTTCCGGATGGCCAAGGCGTCCCGCAAGCATTGGGCCGGCCTGACGGTCGCCACCCAGGACACCGCCGACGTCCTCGGCACCGAACTTGGCAAAGCAGTGGTCGCCAACGCCGCCACCCAGATCCTGCTGCGACAAGCCCCTCAAGCCATCGAGGAGATCGCGGCCACCTTCAACCTCTCCGACGGCGAGCGGCAATTCCTCCTGGCCGCCGACCGCGGCCAGGGCCTGCTGTCCGCGGGCACCCAACGGGTCGCCTTCCACGCCATCGCCTCACCGGCCGAGCACCAACTGATCACCACCAACCCGGCCGAACTCGCGGAACTCGCCGCCGACGAAGCCGCCCGCACCCCTCCCGGGACCGAGGACCAGGACCCGTTCATCGACCTCGGCCCCGCCGAAGCCGACACCGGAATCTGACGACCCACCAGCCCGTGGCCACGACCGGCCAAGCCATGTGGCCCCTCTACCTCCTGTCTGTGCCCCCCTTGGAGGTTCCGTCCTCATGCCTCATCCACGTCCCCAACCTGCGCCCGAAGCCGAGCCGCCCGTGCGTCCGGCGCGGCTGCTGACCCAAAACCGCGAGATGAAAGCCATCGGGGTGTGGAACTGGACCTTGCCCGCGTGGGCGGGGCGGCTTCCCGATGGCCGCACGTACAACACCTGCCCCTCGGCCGGGATCTGCGCCCGCGTGTGCTACGCCCGGCACGGCACCTACACCTGGCCGAACGTCAAGGCGAAGCACCAGGCCAACCTCCGCTTCGTCCTGGACGACCCGGAAGGGTGGGAGGCTGCGATGATCGCCGAACTCGGCGCCCGCCGCCTCCAGCACGCCTGGATCCGCATCCACGACTCCGGCGACTTCTTCTCCGACGCCTACCTCGCCGCCTGGCTGCGGATCATCCGCGCCCGCCCCACCGTGAACTTCTACGCCTACACCAAGGAAGTCCGCCGCTTCCGCGCGATGGTCGAGCCGGCTCCGCCGGACAACTTCCTGTGGGTCTACAGCTACGGCGGCACCCAGGACGCCGACCTCGACACCCGGCGCGACAGGGTGGCCGACGTCTTCCCCGACGAAGACGCCATCGACGCCGCCGGCTGGCACTCGCAGGAGGCCAGCGACCTCCTGGCCGTGCTGGGGCCGCGGCTGGTGGGCATCCCCGCCAACCGCATCCCGCACTACCTCAAACGACTGGCCGGCCGCACCTTCCGCACCTGGCAGGCCGAAGTCGACGCCGAACGCGCCACCCGCCGGCACCCCACGAAGCGGCGCGGACATCTGACGCTGCTGCCCGACGAGTCGAGCCCCCAGCCGGCCGCCGCGCGACACCGGGGCGGCCCACAGCGACCCGAGCAGGCCGCTTAGCCCTCTGCCTTCGGCTGCTCCGCCCGGCCGCCGGCCAGCGGCGCCCGTCCGCCGCTCAGCTCGTCAACAGGCCGGACGGCGGCCCCGAAAGCCGGGCGGCCACTGCTTGGCAGCCGCTGAAGGCAGAGCCTTATCGGCCACCCCCGGCCCTCCAGGTCCGCACAGCAACTTACGGAGCCTCATGGTGATCACCTTCCTACCTACGACCTCTCCGGCCCCTTCGACCGGATCCGAGGAGACGAACTCGCCGCTGGAGGAGTTTCTGCTCGACCCCTCCGGAGCCCTCGAACACGTTCTGCTCGACGCGCGTCAGTGGGCGGCCGACTGGGGCCTGCCGGCCGGCGCTGCGGTCCTCCTCCTCGCCTCGGGTGTCCTGGGGCTGTGGCGGTGGTGGCGACGCCGCTGCCACCAGCGGATCGCCACCGACGCCCGCGTCGTACGGGTCCTGCCCCCGCCGCATGTCGACCCCGACGGCGGGGCCGCCCTGTGGGCCAACCTCGTCGGCCTGCTGCGTCCCGGCTGGCGACGCTGGTTGTTCGGGCAGCCCCATCTGGTCTGGGAGTACGTGGCCGATCACGAGGCGCTGGCCCTCCAGGTCTGGGTGCCCGGGATGGTGCCGCCCGGAATGGTGGAGCGGGCCATCGAGGCGGCCTGGCCCGGCGCGCACACCCGCACTGCTCCCGCCACCGCGCCGCTGCCCGGCCCGCTGGCCAAGGGCGAGGACGTGGAGGTGGCCGCGGGCCGGCTGCGCCTGGCGCGAAGTGAAGCGCTGCCGATCCGTACCGACTTCGCCGCCGACCCCCTCCGCGCCCTGCTCGGCGCCCCGGTGGGCCTGGGACCGCAAGAACGCGCGGTGGTACAGGTCCTGGCGCGCCCGGTCACCGGCCGCCGCCTGCGGAAGACCCGCCGAGCCGCGCGGCGTCTTCGCGCGGGCCGTTCCGTCCGCCCGGTCAGCCGAGTGCTGGACCTCTTCCTGCCCGGCCCCGGCCGCTCAGGGCGGAGTGCCGCCCGGACGCAGGCCGGCCAGGACCGTCACACGGTGCTGGAGACGGCGGCCGAGGACCGGGCGATCGTCACGAAAGCCCGCGGCGCCCACTACGAGGTGAGCATCCGCTTCGCGACCTCCTGTGTCCTTCCGGCCGCGGCCACCGCCCAGCAGCGAGGCGACGTGCACGAGCGGCTGGTCGGCCGCGCGCACGCGCTGGCCGCTGCGTGCGCCGTCTTCAGCGAGCACAACTACTACCGCCGTGCCCGGCTTGTCTCCCGCCGCGCGCTGAACCGGCTGGCCGAACGACGCCTGAACCGCGGGGATGTCATGTCGGTCCACGAGGTAGCGGTGCTCGCCCACCTGCCCTGGGACACCGACATCCCGCAGCTGGAACGCGCCGGCGCCCGCGCGGTGGCCCCGCCTCCCGGCATCCCCGTACCCGGTCCCGGAGTCAAACCGCTGGGACTGACCGACACCGGCCGGCCCCGCCCGGTGGGCCTGCACGTCGCCGACGCGCGCCAGCATCTGCACATCCTCGGAGCGACCGGGAGCGGCAAGAGCGAACTGATGGCCCGCCTGATCCTCGATGACGCCGACGCCGGGCGCGGCCTCGTCGCCGTGGACCCCAAGGGAGACATGATCACCGACGTGCTCGGACGGCTGCCGGAGTCGGCTGCCTCACGCGTCGTGCTGTTCGACGCCGGGGCCGGTCGGCCGCCGGTACTCAACCCCCTCGAAGGCGACGACACCGCCCGCATCGTCGACAACCTGCTGAGCATCTTCTCCCGGGTCTACGCCTCCTCCTGGGGGCCGAGAACCGACGACATCCTGCGCGCCGGCCTGCTGACGCTGCGCGCCTTGCCCAGCACACCGCTGCTGACCGACCTGCCCGCGCTGCTCACCGACCCCGCCGCCCGCCAACGCGCCATCCGCCAGCTCGACGACGACCTGCTGACCGGCTTTTGGACCTGGTACGACCACCTGTCCGACCCCGCCCGCGCACAGATCATCGCCCCGCTGATGAACAAACTCCGCGGCCTGCTGCTGCGCCCCTTCGTCCGCCAAGCCCTGGCCGGCGGCACCTCCACCGTCGACCTCGAAGACGTCCTGGACCAGGGCGGCATCTGCCTGGTGCGCATCAGCCGCAACGCGCTGGGCGTGGAGACCTCCCGCCTGGTCGGCTCCCTGATCGTCGCCCGCACCTGGCAGGCCACCACCGCCCGCTCCCGCCTCGCCCAGCACCAGCGCCCCGACGCCAGCTTGTACCTGGACGAGGCGCACAACTTCCTCAACCTGCCCTACCCCCTGGAAGACATGCTGGCCGAAGCCCGCGGCTACCGGCTGTCCATCACCCTGGCCCACCAGTACCTGCGCCAACTCCCCCGAGAACTCGAAGAAGGCATCAGCACCAACGCCCGAACCAAGATCTACTTCAACGCCTCCCCCGAGGACGCCCGGCTCCTGGCCCGCCACACCACACCCCGCCTGGCCGAGCAGGACCTCTCACGCCTGGATGCGTTCACCGTCGCCGTCCGACCCGTCCTCGCCGGCGCCGAAGCCCCCGCGTTCACCGCCACGACGACCAAGCTGCCGCCGAAGATCCGCGGCCGTGCCCGAACCATCCGGGCAGCCGCCGCCCACCCGCGGCCCACCACACCCGCCGCCAGCGGGCGCCCCCACCGCCCGGCCGCCGACCCCCGGCGCACCCCCTGACCCACCGAGAACCCGCCCTCAACCCCACGGGCGGACAGCACCGTCACCGACCCCTTTTGCCAACAGGAGGCTTCCGTGTCCGTGCACCACGAATTCCCGCACCGCCGGCCCCTGCGCCGCCCCCAGCCAGCCCGCCCGTCACAGCGCGTCGCCGTCAGCGGCCATCACCTGGCACGCCTGGCCGGACGGCTGACCGACCGCGACCGGTGGCTGGCACGCATGCTGTACGAACACCGCGTCCTGACGTTGAACCAGATCGGCCAGGCCGCGTGGCCCTCCTCCCGCGCCGCCAACGCCCGGCTCCTCCAGCTCTACACCTGGCGGGTGATCGACCGCTTCCAGCCCTTCACCGCCCGCGGCTCCGCACCGATGCACTACGTCCTCGACATCGCCGGAGCCCGCATCCTCGCCGCCGAAGACGGCAAAGACCCCCACCAACTTCCCTACCGACACGCCACCGCCATCGGCATCGCCCACTCCCTCACCCTGCCCCACACCACCGGCACCAACGGCCTGTTCACCACCCTGATCGCCCGCGCCCGCCAACACGGCCCGTCCGAGGAACTGACCGCCTGGTGGTCCGAACGCCGCTGCGCCCGGCACTTCGGCGACATCGTCCGCCCGGACGCCTACGGCCGCTGGCACCACCAGCGCGCCGGGACCACCGAATGGTTCCTCGAATACGACCGCGGCACCGAACCGCTCGACAAGCTCGCCCGGAAGCTGACCGCCTACCACCAACTCGCCCACACCACCGCGCTCACCACCCCCGTGCTCATGTGGTTTCCCAGCTCCCGCCGGGAAGCCGGCGCGCGCACCGCACTGGCCGCGGCCCACCACAACCTCACCGACCCGGACCGGGTCCCCGTAGCCACCACCAGCACCGAAGCCGCGCCCGCGGCGCCACACGACCCGGCAGCCGCCCGCTGGCTGCCCCTGCCCGACTCCCCCAGCCCCCGCCTGCCACTGGCCACCCTCACCAGCGCCTGGCCCCGCCTGCCGCCGGTGTCGGCGTCGACCGCCGCCGACGCAGACAGCTCAGGCAGCGACCTGCACCCGCCGCCGCCGATGCCCCCGCAGTGACCTCGATCGCCAAGCAGCCGAAGGTGGTGACCCCCTCGTGCTCAAGCCCGTCCTCGCGCTCTTCGCCGGCATCCTCCTCCTGATCACCCTTGCGGCTGCCGGCGCCGGCGGCGTCCTCAGCTCGCTCTTCGGCCAGAGCACAACCCAGCCCAGCCGCACAGCCATGGAAGACATCCCACCCGACAACTTCGCCCTGTACACGGAGGCCGCGGCCACCTGCCCCGGCCTGGACTGGACCATCCTGGCCGCCATCGGAAAAATCGAATCCGACCACGGCCGCTCCACCCTCGACGGAGTCTCCGAAGGCGCGAACCACAAGGGCGCCAGGGGCCCGATGCAGTTCATGCCCGGCACCTGGGCCGACGTCGTCGCCGAACACCCCCCGCCGGCACGCGGCGACGCAAAGCCCAGCCCGTACAACCTCCACGACGCCGTATACGCCTCCGCGGCCTACCTGTGCGACTCCGGCGCCCGCCAGGGCCGCAACCTCCGCGATGCGATCTACACCTACAACAACGCCAACTGGTACGTCTCCGACGTCCTCACCCAGGCCGCCCAGTACACCAGCCCCGCCACCGTCGGAGGCGACAACAACGCCAGCCCGGCCGCGCTGGAGGCCATCGCCTACGCCGAAGGACAGCTCGGACTCCCCTACCTCTGGGGAGGCGACGGACCCGCCGCCGGCGAAGACGGCTTCGACTGCTCCGGCCTCACCCGCGCCGCCTACCAAGCCGCCGGCATCACCATCCCCCGCGTCGCACAAGACCAGTTCAACGCCGGCCCCCGCGTCCCAAACGACAGCCTCCAGCCCGGCGACCTCGTCTTCTACGGAACCCCCACCAACATCCACCACGTCGGCATCTACATCGGCCAAGGGCAGATGATCAACGCACCGAGACCCGGAGCGAACATCCAGATCGCGCCCTACCGGTACAACGGCGACGACTACGCAGGGGCAACTCGCCCCGCCACCTCCGCGCGGCAGATCTGACGGAGCAACCGTCAGGATGCGTGGCTCCCGTTGGGCCAGCCGGCCGGGCAGGCTCAACTCGTCGGTGCGCTACTTGCAGCGGAGGCCGCCGCCGGGGTCGAGCGCGACCTGTGGGGCACGCCGCGACGACCGCGGACGCC
>NZ_JACBXC010001260.1 GCF_013870535.1 Streptomyces phytophilus
GGCCGTCGTGCACCACCCGCCCGTCGCGGACGATCACCAGGGACGCGGGCCCGGCCTCGAACCACGGCTCGTAGAACGGCTCGTTGAGCGTGCCGGGGGCGTAGTGCCCGCCGCCGAACTCCGGCGGGCCGGAGTACTGCAGGTGGGCCAGCACCAGGTCGCCGAAGTCGTCCTTGACGACGACGTACGTGTCGCCGGTGGCGGGCATGCGCTCGGTCTCCGGCAGGTGCACGATCAGCAAGTCGCCAGCCTGGGCGGGGTACCAGGCCGCCTCACGCAGCGCCTGGTCCCCGGCCATGAGCGCGCCGATCTCTCCGCCGATGTCGCGGCGGCGCTTCGACTGCTCGGCCTGCTGCAGCGGACTCGCCGGCGGCGCCGCGGCCGCGGGCTGCCCGGCGCCGTACAGCCGGGTGTGGATGTGCTCGGCCGCCCCCTCGACGGTGCCGCGCCACATGTGCACGGCCTCGTCGTCGTCCGGGTCGGCGACGTCCTCGAAGATGGCGACACGCTGAGCCATGGGCGGCACGTCGGGCAGCAGCTCCCGCAGCGCGCGCTCGATGATGCCCAGGCGGGGGTCACGGGCGAGGGACAGAGCGGGGTCAGGACGGGACATGCGCGGCCGCCTCCTCCACGTACATGACGGTGGCCAGGGCGTGGTGCGTGGGCGCCTCGGGCGTCGGTCCGGCGAGGATGAAGTGCAGGCCCTCCTCGGCGAGCTGGCCGTAGCGGTACGCGGCGGTGCCCAGCCGGGCGTCGACGAGCTGCTGTGCCTGGTGCTGCTGCTCGGCCACGGCCTCGGTGTAGGGGATCTGGTCGTTGATGCGGTGGGCGAGCTGCTGGTGCTCCATGACCGCGGCGAGTTCGTAGCGCGCGTGTTCCAGCTCGCCCAGCCGCGGCCAGTTGGTCAGCCCGTTGATCTCCAGCGGCCCCGGCACGCACTGTCCCTCGGGGGTGGAGGTGAACACGACGTGCTGCGGGCGGCTGCCGCCGTGCGCGGCGTTCGCGGCCCAGGCGCAGCCGGTCGCGAACAGCAGCGCGGCCGCTTGGTGGTGCGCGCGCAGCGTGTCGACCTGGTGCTGGTAGAACGCGGCCAGCTCGCCCACGGCGGTCTCGTGCGGAGCGAACGGCTGCACGACCTCACCCGGCTGCCCGACGCGCAGGTGGCCCGCGCTGCCGGGGTGCGGGGCGCGCAGGTCCGGGGAGACCTGCGCGGCCGCCAGCTCGGCGTTGTGCAGCGCGAGCTGGTATTCCTGGGCCGCGGTGCCGAGCGCGCGCACGGACGCCGTGAGCGGCGCGTACCACGCTTGCCGTCGAGGCGGGGTCGAGGTGGATGTGTCGTCGGTCATGGGTCCTGCTTCCTGTTGGTGGTGATCCCGGGCGAGCGGGACGGAGTCGCCACACCCGCCCGCCCGGGCGTTCATGGGCGGGGCTCGGGACTGTCCGGCTCCGCGGCAGGGCCTCGGCGGCGTACGGCGTGCCGGCACCAGCGGACGAGGCCGACGGCGAGCTGCATGACGCCTGCGCCGAGGACGCCCAGGAAGAGGACGCCCAGGGCAAGGAGGAGCTGGTATCGCACGGGCAGCGCGGTGATCACCTGTGCCAGCAGGTCAAGGGCGTCGAACAGCTCGCGCACGGCGGTCACTTCCTGTGCGTGGGGTGGTGGTCGGGAGCGGCAGCCCGCCGCGGGCGGCGGGGCGTACGGACGACGATCACCACAGCGA
>NZ_JACBXC010001261.1 GCF_013870535.1 Streptomyces phytophilus
CCGCGCCGGCCGGCGACGTGCCGTGGTCCAGCCGGAGCGTCAGGTAGCGCCGGGTGTGCGGGGTGGTGGAACCGCCGGTGTCGGCACCGGTGTTGATGTCCCGCCACGCGCCCGTACGCTCCTCGCGCAGCGCGCGCAGGGTGGCGCCGCCGCCGGAGAGGAAGACGTACCCGCCGACCCCCTCCAGGTGCGCCCACCGCGTCCGCTCGAAGTCCCGCGCCCAGCCGGGCGCGGCCGGCTGCCGCCGGCCGTCCACGGTGAACGCCTGCTCCCCGTCCCCGCGCAGGCCGCGGTTCTCGACCGTCGTCTCGATCACCCTGCCGTCGTCCGCCGTGATGTCCGCGCCCAGCGCGACCACCGCGTCGTCCAGGAAGAACCACGCCTTCCGCGCCCGCAGCGAACTCCCGTCCGCCCGCAGCTCGAACGCCGCCGCCCCGTACCGTCCGTGCAGCACCGCGCCGCCCGACACCTCGTTCGCCGGGCGGAACTCCGTCCACACCGTCCCCAGGTCCGCGCGCGGGCGCGTGTCGACGGTCGTGCCGGGCAGCCGGTACGCGTCCACCGTGGGCCAGAAGGCGTCGCCGAACTGCCCGTGGTCGCCCGGGAGGTAGAGGTAGCCCATGCCGTCGCCGGTGTACCAGCCGCGGGCGTTCTCGCCGTTGCCCGCCTCGTACGCCGCGACGCGCTTCGACGACAGCGACAGCGCGTACGACCAGCCGGGCCGCCGGTGCACGACGCGCTCCATGGCGGCGAAGCAGTGGTGGCCGGTGAGCGGCGGCGCGGCGGGGACCGCGGGGTCGGCGAGCACGGCCTTGGCCCGCTGGATGTGCGGGAGCCCGACGAGCGAGAGGTACGGGTACGCCGCCTGCCGCCCGATCCAGCCCTTCGCCGCCGCGTGCCAGCGCGCGGCCTGGTCGGCGGGCGCGGCCTCGGCCAGCTGCAGGACGTAGGAGACGGCGAGCGCGCCGTCCACGTGGTCCGGCGCGCGCTCGCGGGAGATCGCCCGGCCGCGTACCGCGTCCATCATCAGGCCGTCGGTGATCACCGGCGCGAACGACCGCTCGACGGCGTCGAAGAGCACGCTCGTCGCCGGGTCCGCGACCGCCCACGGCGAGCCGGCGAGCAGCGCCATGACCTGGCCCGCCGCGGCGAGGAGCACCGCGCCGTACGTGCCGGTGTAGGCGACGGAGCCGTGCTGGACGAAGGAGCCGTCGCGGTAGAAGCCGTCGCCGGAGGTCACGTACTGGAAGAGGCTGTTGCGCCCGCCGTCGCGTACGTCGGACAGGCCGTCGCGGGCCAGCGCGGTCTTCTCGGGGCTGCGGCCCAGCAGCCCGCGCAGCGCGACGATGACGCACTTGTCGGCGCGGTTGGCGCCGGTCTCGGAGAGCGCGGGGGAGTTGGTGCGGCGGTCGGGGTCGGGGACGAAGCGGTCGACGGTGGCGAGGTAGCCGGCGAGGTCGGCGGCGGGCAGTTCGGCGCGCAGCAGGACGCAGCAGTCGAGGAGCGCGCGCGGGGCGCCGATCTCCCAGAACCACCAGTTGCCGGTCTCGGTACGGCCCGGGTGGTACGCGGTCGCGTGCAGGAAGCGCAGCGCGTCGAGCAGCGCGGCGGCGACGTCGGCGCGGCCGGTGAACGAGGTGCCGGGCGCGGTCCAGGCGGTGGCGAGGGTGCGCAGCCGGGGGTAGCACTGGCCGAAGTTGCCGGCGTCGGCGACGGGGGC
>NZ_JACBXC010001262.1 GCF_013870535.1 Streptomyces phytophilus
GCAGCGCGGAGTTCGCGGCGCTGTGGGAGGCGCACGACGTGGCGGTGCGGCGCCGGGAGGTCAAGCGGTTCGTCCACCCGGTGGTCGGGCTGCTGGAGCTGGACTGCGAGGTGCTGCTGAACCCGGAGCACGACCAGCGGCTGGTGATCCACACTGCGCGGCCCGGCAGCGAGTCGTACGAACGGCTGGAGCTGCTGCGCGTGGTGGGGCTGCAGCGGCTCACGGGCTGACGCCGCCGCGCTCGCCTGCGGTCACGGGCGGCGCGTACTCGCGTACGAACTCCCGCCGCCACCACGTCCGGCTGCGGCGCAGCTCGGCCCAGTCGGTGTACTCGTACCGGAACAGCCGGGCGCGCACGCTCCCGGGCGGGCTCCCGGGGAACGGGTTGTGGCGCAGCAGCCGGAGCGTGTCGCGGTCGCCGTCGAGCAGCCGGAGCAGGAAGGCGCCGAACCACCGCTCCGCGTACGCGGGGGAGAGCGCGGCGAACCACATCAGCCAGTCGAGCCGCAGGTGGTACGGCGCGAACTGCCTGGGCAGCCGCCGCGGATCGCCGGGCTTGCCCCTGAACCCGTACTCGCGCCACTCGCTCGCGTCGTTGGGCCGGGTGTCCTTGGTCCCCTCGACGACGATCTCGTGCCGGACGCGGGTGATGCTGCCGAAGGCGCCGTAGGTGTTGACGAGGTGGAGGGAGTTGAACGAGGCGTTCATGCGCTGCCGCCGGGAGAGCAGGTTGCGCGCGGGCCACCAGCTCAGCGCGAGCACGGCGGCGGTCGCGGCGAAGACCGCGACGGTGAACCAGACCGGTGTGCCGCCGGACTCGGGCGGTGCGGGCAGCGGGGTGTGGTCGGCGACGAGCCGTCCGTCGATCGCGGTGAGGGCGACGAGGATGGTGATCCAGTTGAGCCAGGCGAAGTTGCCGGAGAGGACCAGCCAGAGCTGGGTGACGACGATGGCGGCGGCGGCCCAGGTGGCGACGGGCTGCGGGGTGAACAGCAGGACGGGCAGCCCCAGTTGGGCGACGTGGTTGGCGGCGGCCTCGACGCGGTGCAGGGGCCGGGGCAGATGGTGGAAGAACCAGCTGAGCGGCCCGGGCATCGGCTGCGTCTCGTGGTGGTAGTAGAGGCAGGTCAGTTTCCGCCAGCACCGATCGCCGCGCATCTTGATGAGCCCGGCGCCGAACTCGACCCGGAAGAGCAGCCAGCGCAGCAGGAAGAGCACCAGCACCGGCGGCCCGACGGTGTCGTTGCCGAGGAAGACCGCGAGGAACCCGGCCTCCAGCAGCAGGGACTCCCAGCCGAACGAGTACCACGCCTGGCCGACGTTGACGATCGACAGGTACAGCGCCCACAGCACCGCCCACAGCAGCATCGCCGCCCACAGCGGCACCGCGTCCGCCGCCCCGCCGGCCACCGCGGCGGCCAGCAGGGCGCCGCCCCAGGCGACGCCGGCGAACAGCCGGTCGGAGTAGCGCACCTGGAACAGGCTCGGCGCCCGCCGGAACGGCACCCGCGCGGTGAACCGCGGCACGGGCAGCATGCCGTGCGCGCCGATGAGCGGCCGGAACTGCCGCGCCGCGGCGACGAAGGCGACGACGTACAGCAGGGCCAGCCCGCGCTGGAACACGAGCCGGCTCAGCCAGTACCCGTCGGAGGAGAACCACGCCACGACGCCATCCGTACCACCGCCGCGACCGCCCTCACACCCCGCCGCGCCGGATC
>NZ_JACBXC010001263.1 GCF_013870535.1 Streptomyces phytophilus
CGCCCGGCGCTATCTGGAGCACCTGGCGGAGACCGGCCACGCGATCCGCGCCCCCCAGTACGGCCAGGTGGGCCGCCCGGAACTCCGCTACCGCTGGTCCGACGCCCGCCCCTGACCGCCCTTGGCGGAGAGCCACGCGAAAGCTTCCGGCCCCCCGGCGGCTGAAATCTGTCGGTACAGCGCTAGAAACCGTCGGTACAACAACGTTGTCACCGATACAGGACAGCCCTTGTCAGAAGGATTGACCGGACATCCGGACAGCCGTACTTTCACCGCATCCTCGCCAGAGCCACAGGGAGGTCCCGCCGTGCACCGCCCCGTTTCCCCCATGCTCGCCACCGCGCTCACCGCCGTGCTCGCCGCCACCGCACTCTCAGCGTGCGGAGACTCCGGCAGCGACCCGGACACCATCAGAATCCAGTTCAAGAAGTCCACCGACTCCAAGAACAAGATCTTCGACCGCGAGATCGAGGCGGTGAAGAAGGAGTTCGAGAAGAAGTTCCCCGGCAAGAAGGTCGAACTCATCCCCGTTCAAGTGCCGGACGAGCAGTACTACACCAAGGTCCAGCAGATGCTGCGGTCCCCCAAGACCGCCCCCGACCTCGTCTACGAGGACACCTTCCTCATCAACTCCGACATCGCCGCGGGCCTGCTCACGCCCCTCGACGACTACCTCAAGGGCTGGAAGGACTGGGACCAGTACGTCGAGACGGCGAAGACCGCCGCGCAGGGCCAGGACGGCAAGACGTACGGCGTCCCGGACGGCACCGACACCCGCGGGCTCTGGTACAACAAGGAGCTGTTCGAGCAGGCCGGGCTCCCCGCCGACTGGCAGCCGAAGACCTGGGACGACGTGCTGGACGCCGCCCGCACCATCAAGCGCGAGCTGCCCGACGTCATCCCGCTGAACGTCTACACCGGCAAGCCGGCCGGCGAGGCCGCGTCCATGCAGGGCTTCGAGATGCTCCTGTACGGGACGGGCGAAGACCCGCTGTACGACCCGCAGTCGAAGAAGTGGGTCGCCGGCAGCCAGGGCTTCACCGACGCCCTCGACTTCGTGCACACCGTCTACAACGACGGCCTCGGCCCCGACCCGCAGGACGCCCTCGACCCCAACGTCGGCACCAGAGTCGGCACCGAGTGGCTGCCCGAGGGCAAGCTCGCCATCGACCTGGACGGCTCCTGGATGTCGAACAACTGGCTGGAGACCGGCCCCAAGCCGTGGCCCGAGTGGACCGAGGTGCTCGGCCAGGCGGCCATGCCCACCCAGAACGGCCAGGCGCCGGGCCGGGTCAGCATGTCCGGCGGCTGGGCCTGGTCCATCCCGGCCAAGGCCAACAACCCCGACCTGGCCTTCGAGTTCATGAAGGTCGCCCAGTCGCGGAAGAACAACACCCGGCTGACCATCGCCAACGGCCAGATCGCCGTCCGCGAGGACGTCGCCGCCGACCCCGACTACCAGGCGTACGTCCCGGGCGTCGAGTTCTTCACCGGCCTGGTCGAGGACACCCACTACCGCCCGGCGCTCCCGGTCTACCCGCAGGTCTCCACCGCCATCCAGGAGGCCATGGAGCAGGTGACCACCGGCGACGCCTCCGCCGAGGACGCCGCGAAGGGCTACGACGAGCAGCTCGACTCGATCACCGAGGGCGAGGTGGTCGAGAAGTAGCGGCGCGAGCAGCCCGAGAGGCCATGGTGACCAAGCAGACCCCCGC
>NZ_JACBXC010001264.1 GCF_013870535.1 Streptomyces phytophilus
GCCCCGCGTGACCGTCGCGCACCCCCGCACCCTCGCCGCCCGCAGCTCCCAGCCCCTGCCGGGCAGCCGCGCCCTGGTCGCCGACGACCTGGGCCGGCAGACCCCGCTGGGCGACGTCTACCTCCGCTCCCTGATGCGCACCCAGCTCCGCCTCGCCGCTCTCGTCGTCGGCGCCCTGGGCGCGGTGCTCGGCGTCCTGCCGGTGCTGCTGGCGACGGTGCCGAGCGTGCGCGACACCACGCTGGCCGGCGTGCCCGTGCCCTGGCTGGTGATCGGCGTCGCGGTGCACCCGGTGATCCTCGCGCTGGCGTGGGTGTACCAGCGCCAGGCGCGCAAGAACGAGGCCGAGTTCGCGGACCTGGTCGAGCGGTCGTGACCGCGGTCGTGACAGGGCACAGCACGTGAACACCGTCCAACCCGCCGTCGCCGTGGCCGTCGTCTGCGTCGCCACGGCCCTCTTCGGCGTGTACGGGCTGCGCCCCGGCCGCGCCACCTCCGACTTCTACGTCGCCTCCCGCGCGGTGACGCCGCTGCAGAACGCCTCCGCCATCGGCGGCGAGTACCTGTCGGCCGCGTCCTTCCTCGGGATCGCCGGCCTCGTCCTCGCGTACGGCGCCGACATGCTCTGGTACGGCGTCGGCTACACCGCCGGCTATCTGGTCCTCCTCGCCTTCGTGGCCGCGCCGATGCGCCGCTCCGGGGCGTACACCGTCCCGGACTTCGCCGAGGCCCGGCTGCAGTCGAAGCGGGTGCGGCAGCTCGCCTCGGTGCTCGTCGTCCTCATCGGCTGGCTCTACCTGCTGCCCCAACTCCAGGGCGCGGGGCTGACGCTGCGCACGGTCACCGGTGCCCCGCTGTGGGTCGGCCCGGTGGCCGTCGCGGCGGTGGTGATGACGACCGTCGCCTCCGGCGGCATGCGCAGCGTCACGGCGGTGCAGGCGTTCCAGTACTGGCTGAAGCTGACGGCGCTCGCGGTGCCGGTGATCTTCCTGCTGCTGGCCTGGCGCGCGGACGGCGCGCCGTGGCCGGATGCCGACGAGCCGCCGCGGTTCCGCGACACGACGACGGTGACCGTGCACCAGGCGGTCGACGTACGCGTCGAGGATCCGGTACGGGTCACGGTGCACGGCCGGCTCGACGGCGAGCGGCTGGACGGCGAGCGCGTGCGCATCGGCCCCGGCGTGCACGCGATCGGCGCGGAGACCCGGGTGCGGTTCCCCGCCGGCGCCGACGTGCCGCACCCGGTGGACGAGGAGCCCGTCGACGGCCTCAACTGGACGCGCCCGCTGTCCGGTACGGAGCACCCCGGCTACGGCACGTACTCGCTCCTCATCGCCACCCTGCTGGGCACCATGGGGCTGCCGCACGTCATCGTCCGCTTCTACACCAACCCCGACGGCCCGGCCGCCCGCCGCACCACCTGGACCGTGCTGTGGCTGCTGGCCGCCTTCTACCTGCTGCCGCCGCTCTACGGCGCCCTCGGCCGCCTCTACACCCCCGAACTCCTCATGACCGGCCGCACGGACGCCACGCTGCTGCTCCTGCCCGACCGGCTGCTCGGCGGCGGTCCGGCCGCGGCCATTTTGGGCACGCTGCTGACCGCGGGCGCGTTCGCGGCGTTCCTGTCCACCGCCTCGGGGCTGACGATGTCCGTGGCGGGCGTGCTGGGGCAGGAGTTGGAGCGCAGACGGGCCCGGCGGGCGACGGCGCCGCC
>NZ_JACBXC010001265.1 GCF_013870535.1 Streptomyces phytophilus
CGCTCGCCGCGGCCGTCCCGGGCGCGGTCGACTCCTGGCTGTGGCTGCTCGCCGAGTTCGGCACCTGGGAGCCGGCGGACGTCCTGGCGTACGCCGTCGACTACGCGGAGCGCGGCGTCCCGGTCGTACCCCAACTGGCCCGCGTCCTGGCGACGGTCGAGGACCTCTTCCGTACGCACTGGCCGACGTCGTACGCGCAGTGGATGCCACAAGGCCGCGCCCCCGGCCCGTACGAGACGCTCGTCAACCCCGCCTACGCCCGCACCCTGCGCCGGCTCCGCACCGAGGGCACCGGCGGGAGCAGGGCCGCGCGCATCGGTGCCGTACGGGACGCCTGGCGCAGCGGGTTCGTGGCCGCCGCGCTGGCCCGGTCCGCGGCCGTACCGCACCGGCACTCCTCGGGCAGCGACCACGCCGGGGTGCTCACGGCCTCCGACCTCGCCGACTTCCGGCCGTCGCTGGAAGCCGCGGTCACCGCGGAGTTCCGCGGCACCACCGTGGCGAAGGCCGGGCTGTGGTCCCAGGGCCCCGTGCTGCTCCAGGTCCTCGCCATGCTCGACCACTTCGACGACGAGCGGATCGACCCGTCGACCGCCGCGGGCGTCCACACCCTCGCCGAGGCGCTGAAGCTGGCGATGGCCGACCGCGAGGCGTACTACGGGCACCTGGACCCGGCGGACGCCGGGACCGTCCTGCGCCGGCTGCTCTCGCCCTCGTATGCCCGCGAGCGCGCCGCGCAGATCGGCGCCGCCGCGTCCACCGAGCTGCGGCCCGGCGACATCGGCGTCGCGCCGTACACGCCGCCGCTGGTCACCGAGGAGCACGCCGTACGGGCCGACGGCGTCGGCGAACCCACCGTGCAGCAGACCGGCGACACCCGCGGCGACACCTGCCATATCGACGTCGTGGACCGCTGGGGCAACATCATCTCCGCGACCCCGTCCGGCGGTTGGCTCCAGTCCTCGCCCGCCGTGCCGGAACTCGGCTTCGCCCTGGGCACCCGGCTCCAGATGACCTGGCTCGACCCGGCGGCCCCCGCCCGCCTGGCGCCGGGGCGCCGGCCCCGTACCACCCTGAGCCCCACCCTGCTGCTGCGCCGGGGCCGGCCCGTGGCCGCGCTGGGCACACCGGGGGGCGACCAGCAGGACCAGTGGCAACTGCTCTATCTGGTACGCACCCTGGCCCTCGGTCTCACGCCGCAGGAGGCGATCGACGCACCCGCGTTCCACACCACCGCGGTACCGAGTTCGTTCTGGCCGCGTACCTGGACGCCCGCCGGGCTGGTGATCGAGGAGCGGGCGGGGGAGGCGGTCGCCGGCGAACTGCGCGCCCGCGGCCACGACGTGACCGTCTCGGGGCCGTGGAGCCAGGGCCGGCTCTCCGTCGTCACACGCGACCCGGACACCGGCCTGCTCCAGGCGGCGGCCAACCCGCGCGGCGCCCAGGGTTACGCGACCGGGCGATGAGCGGCACCGCGGCCCGCCGCCGGCCGGTCACCGAGCCGGTGCTGATGCTCGCCCTCACCTTCGCGACGGGCGTGGTCGACGCCGTCGGCTACCTGCACCTGGACCAGGTCTTCGCGGGCAACATGACCGGCAACGTCGTCATCCTCGGGATGGCGGCCACGGGCGGAACGGGGCTGCCGGTGCTCGGCCCTTCCCTGGCTCTCACCCTCTTCCTCGCCGGCGCCGCCGCGGCCGGACGGCTGCTG
>NZ_JACBXC010001266.1 GCF_013870535.1 Streptomyces phytophilus
CGTCGAAGGCGGCGGCCACGCCGTGGCGTTCGAGCAGTTCGTCCAGCGACTCGCGGTGCAGCACGTCGAGGTACGCCCACTCCCGCTCGCCGCCGTTGACCCGGCCCATCGACGGCAGGTACATCCCCCGCCACTCGTCGGCGAAGGCGGCGCCGTCCAGCTCGACGCCGCGGCGCCGCGCCAGGTGCGCCACCTGCTCCGCGACGCCCGTGCGCCAGTCCACCGTGGTGCCGAAGATGTCGAACGCGACGGCCCGTACCGCCCCAGGACCGAACTCCTCCGCCGTCATCCGGCTCGCCCCTTCCGTCCTACGCCGCCGAACTGGTCGACCGGCTCCGGTTCCCCGCCGCCGTCCGGCCGCCAGCGGGAGCACGACACGACACCGGGCGCGACCGGCTCCAGGCCCGTGAAGAAACCTTCGATCTCCTCCGGCGTGCGCAGCACGTACGGCACCGCGCCGCTCCTGTTGTACGCGTCCTGCGCCCGGCGGGCCTCCCGGTGCACCACGCCCGTCCCGTCGCTGAGCACCAGATGGCTCCCGGCCGGCAGCGCGCCGACCAGGCGGGCGACGACCCCGCGCGCCCGGTCGTAGTCCGCGACGTGCCCCAGGATCCCGCTGAGGATCAGCCCCACCGGCTCGTCGAAGTCCAGTGTCTTCGCCGCGCCGGCCAGCACCGTGTCCGGCTCGTGCACGTCGGCGTTCACGTAGTCGCACACCCCGGTGGGCCGGGAGACCAGCAGGGCGCGGGCGTGGGCGAGGACCATCGGGTCGTTGTCGACGTAGACGACCCGCGCCGACGGGTGGATGCCCTGGGCCACCTCGTGCGTGTTCTGGGCCGTCGGCAGGCCGGTGCCGATGTCGAGGAACTGGCGTATCCCCGCCTCGGCCGCGAGGTGGCGCAGGGAGCGGGTGAGGAAGGCGCGCGACGCGCGGGCGATGTCGACGATCGCGGGCGAGAGCCGTACGTACGCCTCGCCCGCGAGCCGGTCGACGCGGTAGTTGTCGCTGCCGCCCAGCCAGAAGTTCCAGATCCGCGCCGACTGCGGCACGGTGGTGTCGATCACCGGCGCTCTCCCGCCGCCATCCGTGTCCCCCATCAGAACTCTCCCGCCACCAGTCGCGCTTGAAGCCACAAAAAATAGACCAACTGTCCGTGCACCGTAAGCGATCCGGCCACCCCGGCGAGGTCCGGGGCGCTCGCCGCGCGCGTGTCAGCCGTGAGATCATCCGGGCCATGAGGCTGGACGGGGTCGGGCGCCGCTACGGCAGACGCCGGCCCTGGGTGCTGCGCGGGGTCGACCTGCGGGTGCCGGCCGGCGGGCTCGTACGCGTCGAAGGCGCCAACGGCGGCGGCAAGTCGACGCTGCTGCGGCTGCTGGCCGGCATCGACCTGCCCAGCGCCGGCCGCATCACCGGCCGCCCCGCGCGCACGGCGTACGTGCCGGAGCGCTTCCCCGCCGCCCTGCCGCTGACGGCCCTCGGCTACCTGACGCACCTGGGCCGGGTGCAGGGGCTGCGCTGGGCGGAGGCGCGGCGGCGGGCGGGCTGGTGGCTGGAGCGGTTCGGGGCGGGGGACTCGGCGCGTACGCCGCTGGACGAGCTGTCGAAGGGCGGCAGCCAGAAGGTCGCGGTGGCGCAGGCGCTGCTCGCCGGGCCGGAGCTGCTGGTCCTCGACGAGGCGTGGACCGGGCTGGACGCGCGGGCCGAAG
>NZ_JACBXC010001267.1 GCF_013870535.1 Streptomyces phytophilus
GTGGAGCACGTCCGCAGCTCCCGCTTCCGGGTGCACGACCTGGTGCGCCGCTTCGCGTACGCCCGCCTGCTCGACGAGGAGGACCCCGAGGTGCGCGCCGCCGCGCACGAGCGGCTGATCCGCAGCTACGCGGAGCTGGCCGACTCGGTGATCCGGCTGGTCGACGGGCGCACGTCGACGCGCGCCGACCGGTTCGGCTCGCACGGCTTCACCTCGCTGGACTCCGCGCTGCGCTGGCTGGACGACGAGCAGAGCTTCATCACCGCTGCCCTGCGGCACGCCGAAGGCGTGGACCAGGCCGCCGTGCTGCACCTGCTGGGCGCGCTCGCGGACTACTGCCTGCTGCGCGGCGACCTGTACCGCCTCGGCGAGCTGAACGAGCTGACGAAGGCCGCCGACCAGGGGCTGCTGATGCGCTCGGTGCAGTGGCGTACGGGCGTCGCCGCCCGGCAGCTCGGCGAGCTGGACAAGGCCCGCTCGACGCTGTCCTCCGTGGTCGACCTCTACCGCGAGGCACAGCACTCCGCCGGCGCCGCCCGCGCCCTGCGCGACCTGGGCATCACGCTGCAGCAGCAGGGCAGCCTGCGGGAGGCGGAGGCCAAGCTGCGCGAGGCCCTGCAGATGCAGCAGGGCGAGAACATGCGCGGCGACCGCGCCTGGACGCTGCACGCCCTGGCGGCCGTGCTGCGCGACCGCGCGCAGCTGGGCGACGCGCTGGCCCTGCTGGACCAGGCGCTCGCGCTGCACCAGGAGAGCGAGAGCGTGCACGGCCAGGCGTGGGCGCACTTCCAGCTCGGCCAGGTGCAGTTGCGGATGGGCAACGTACCGGGAGCCGAGCAGCAGCTGGAGGAGGCCCTTGAGCAGTACGCGCGCACGCGGGACGGCCGCGGCGAGGCGTGGGCGATGACGCAGCTCGCCCGCGCCCGGCTGGTCGCCGCCGACCCGGCCGCGGCGGTGACGCAGCTCAAGGCGGCCCTCGCCCGGCACCGGGAGAACGACGACGCGCGGGGCGAGGCGTGGACGCTGTACTACCTGGGCCAGGCCCAGGAGGGCGCCGGCAAGCGCGAGTCGGCGGTACGGGCGCTGGAGCGGTCCCGCTCGATGTTCAGTCGCATGCGCGACGTGTACGGGCTGGCCTGCGCGCGGCACCACTCCGCGCGGGTCACCCGCGACCTGCGCGCCGAGCAGACCGGCACCCTGCGCAACAGCGGCTTCGCCCGGCAGCTCCTCCAGGATGCCCGGCAGGACTTCCGCCGGGTGGGCGTGGCCCACGGCGAGGCGTGGTCGTGCATCGAGCTGGCGGTGATCGACGCGGGCAACGGCCGCGCGGGGCAGGCGCTGGAGCTGGTCGACACGGCGATCGACCTGTTCGGCGGCATCGGCGACCGACGCGGGGCCACGTGGGCCCGGTTCCTGCGCTGCACGCTGCTGCCGTTCGCCTCGCCGGGCGGCTCGGTGGTGGGCGCGGCGGTGGCGCAGCAGGAGCTGTCGGAGCTGCTGGACGAGCTGCGCACGGCGACCGCGGGCCGCCGCGGGGTGGTCGACCCGGCGCTGGAGGACTACGCGGAGACGTTCCAGCTCGTGCTGGAGCGCGGCGTGGAGCCCGAGACGGGCTGGCAGGCGTGGCGCCTGGGCATGGTCCCGAGCCGCCACGCCCGCGAGGTCATGGGCGTCCCCCTGGACGGCGCCTCACCCACGGGCGACGGCGCC
>NZ_JACBXC010001268.1 GCF_013870535.1 Streptomyces phytophilus
GCTCGTCGACGCCGGGTTCGAGGTGCTGGCGCCGTGTCCGCACAGCGCCGCGTGCCCGATGGAGGGGACCGCCGACTGGTGCCACTTCGCCGCGCGCGTGCAGCGCTCCGCGCTGCACCGCCGGGTCAAGGGCGGCGAGCTGGGGCACGAGGACGAGAAGTTCTCGTACGTCGCGGCGGTACGCCCCGGGGGGACCGCCGCGGCGCCGGCCCCAGCGCGTGTCGTCCGGCATCCGCAGCTGCGCAAGGGCCTGGTGCTGCTGGAGCTGTGCACGGCCGGCGAGGGGCTGGCCCGTACGACGGTGTCCAAGCGGCAGGGCCCCCGCTACCGCGCCGCCCGCGACGTGCGGTGGGGCGACGCGTGGCCGCCGCCGGAGGACGGCGGCCACACCCGGTCGTAGCGCGGCGGTCAGTCGCGCAGCTCCAGCGTGCAGCACTTCACGCTGCCGCCGCCCTTGAGCAGCTCCGTCAGATCCATCGGGACCGGTTCGAAGCCGCGCGCCCGCAGCGGCGCGACCAGCCCGGCCGCCGCCTGCGGCAGCAGGACGTGGCGGCCGTCGCTGACGGCGTTGAGGCCGAGCGCGAGCGCGTCCTCCTCCCCCGCCAGGACCGCGTCGGGGAAGAGCCGGGCGAGGACGTCGCGGCTGCCCGGGGAGAACGCGGCCGGGTAGTACATGACGTCGGTGTCGGTGGAGTCGTCCAGGACGCACAGCGCGGTGTCGAGGTGGTAGAAGCGCGGGTCGACCAGGTCGAGGCCGACGACCGGGCGCCCCAGGTACTCCTGCGCCTCGGCGTGCGACTCGGGGCTGCTGCGGAAGCCGCGGCCCGCGAGGATCCAGGAGCGGGTGACGGCGAAGTCGCCCTCGCCCTCGTTGACGTGCTCCGGCAGGTGGTAGTCGGCGAAGCCGTGCGCGCGGAACCAGCGGCGCTGTGCGGTGGCCTCGCCGCTGCGCTGCGGGTACGCGAAGCGCGCGCCCAGCACGCGGCCGTCGACGACGAGCGCGCCGTTGGCGGCGAAGACCATGTCCGGCAGGGCGGGGTCGGGCTCCAGCAGCTCGACGGTGTGGCCGAGGGAGCGCTGACGGGCGACCAGGTCCTCCCACTGCGCGAGCGCGAGCTGGAGGTCGACGGGTTTGGCGGGGTCCATCCACGGGTTGATGGAGTACGTGACGGCGAAGTGTGCCGGTGGGCACATCAGGTACCGGCGCGCCGAGGCTGTGCGCAACAACGAGGGCTCCTCACTGCTGACGTCCAAGCGCCGGCCCGCGGATCGCGCGCGCCGACGCACGTAACCGAATGGTGCCTGGTGAACACCCGCGCGCGCAGTAGTGCGGCACGGGTGGCCCGGGTCGCGCCGCGGGGCGCGGGAGCGCGTACGAGGAGTGCGGCCTGCCAAAGGCGCATTTAGCGCGATACCCAAGGGTGGTCGGTGGTCACGGTTTCATCGCGTACGGCGCCGGGCGCGCGGCGTTCCCGTAGCGCTTGGGGGGCCGTATCCGCGCAGGTCCGGGCGTACGGGCCGGAACGCGGCCGGCCGCCGGGACGGAACCCGGCGCCTCGGTACCGCAGGGCGGCCCGCGGACCGGATGGCATACCGTGGCACAGTATCGGCCTACAGCACCCGCTCCGGTGGCAGCACGAGGATCGGGTCCCCAGGGACGACGGCCGAGGTGAGGGGACGCATGGCACGGGCACGCAGGCTTCCGCAGT
>NZ_JACBXC010001269.1 GCF_013870535.1 Streptomyces phytophilus
CGGAATTTCCTGCACGTCTCGGCCGAGATCGGCATCGGCGCCGCCGTCGTCATGGACGGCGAACTGCTGCGCGGGGCGCACGGGTTCGCCGGGGAGCTGGGCCACGTGCCCGTACGCCCCCAGGGGCGGCCGTGCGTCTGCGGCGGGCGCGGATGCCTGGAGCAGTACGCCGGCGAGGAGGCCGTCCTGCGCGCTTCCGGCATCGGCCCGGCGCACGCCCGCGCCGCGCACCCCGGCCCCGGCGGGCGGATCGCCATGCTCGCCGCCCGCGCCGCCGACGGCGACGCCCGGGTGCGGGCGGCGCTGCGCGAGGCCGTCGGCGCGCTGGGCGTCGCGATCGCCGGCGCCGTGAACATCCTCGACCCGGAGGCCGTCGTGCTGGCCGGCGCCCTCGCCGGCCTCGCCCCCTGGGTGGTGCCCGCGGTCGAACGCGAGCTGGGCCGCCGGGTCGCCGACCCGGCCCGTACCGTGCGGCTGACCGTCTCGGCGCTCGGCGCCGAGGGGCCGCTGCTCGGGGCGGCGCTGAGCGAGGTCGACGCCGTGATGGAGGCGCCGGGCGCCGTCGCCGCCGGCTGAACCCGGGCCGGCGCGCGCCCCGTTCGCCCCGCACCTCCCCGACCACCGCCTTTGGTGCGCCCATTGGCATATCCGGCCATGTCTTGGCAGCGGGGTGACGTGTCCTCATGATGGATGCCGGACTGTCATGTACGCGCAAATGTCCCTCCGCTGTCAGGAGCCCCATGGACTTCGCGAACCTCCCCCGCAGGCGGCTGATCCAGGGCGCCGCCGCCACCGCCGCGGCCGCCGGCCTCGGCGGCCTCGCCGCCACCCCCGCGCAGGCGGCGCAGTACCCCCCGACGCACTGGATACCGGCCAGCTCGTCCAATTACACGGTCTCCAGCCGGCCGTCCTCGTACCCGCTGGACTTCGTGGTCGTGCACGTGACCCAGGAGTACTTCCAGGACGCCGTCGACATCTTCCAGAACCCGGCCCGCGCCGTCTCCTCGCACTACCTCATCGCCTCGGCGGACGGCTACATCGCCCAGCTCGTCCGGGAGAAGGACATCGCCTGGCACGCCGGCAACTGGAACTACAACACCCGCAGCATCGGCATCGAGCACGAGGGCTGGGTGGACAAGCCGGCCTGGTTCACCGAGGTGATGTACCAGCGGTCCGCGCAACTGACCGCCGCGATCTGCGACCGCTACGGCATCCCGCGCACCCGCGACCACGTCATCGGCCACAACGAGGTCCCCGGCGCGACCCACACCGACCCCGGCCCCAACTGGAACTGGACGAAGTACATGCGGCTGGTCCGGGCCGCCTGACGCGCGGCGCCGGGCCCACGAGCACCCGGTGGGCGGCTCAGGGGTGTTGCCGCTCACCGGGTCCCCTCTTCCGTAAAGGTCAATGCACTTCTTGCATATCGCTTGCATGATGTGGGAATCTGCCATCGCCTGAGCCCGTTGCCGAAGCAGGGATGGTGAGCATGGCCCGCATCGCCGATGTCCGCGTCTACGCGCTCAAGTTGCCGCACGGCGAGGCGTATCTGGGGCGGCTCGACGACGGCAGCGACCTCACCGAGGAACGCGGGTACGTGGTGCGCGAACCCTGGCGCAGCCTGTACTCCGCCCGCTTCGAGACCCTGCTCGTCCACGTCGTCGCCGACGACGGCAGCGAGGGCTGGGGCGAGGCGCTGGCGCCCGT
>NZ_JACBXC010000127.1 GCF_013870535.1 Streptomyces phytophilus
GCCCGTCCCGGGCCCCGCTCCGCCGACGGCGGCACGTTTCTGCTGGTGAGGCGCGGGTCAGGCGTCCTCGTGGACCACGACCGCGCGGCGGGCGTCGGCGTCCAGGACGCCCCAGCCGATGAGCTGCTCGGTCAGCACCGAGGGGGACTGGTCGTAGATCACGGCGAGCGTGCGCAGGTCGTCCTGGCGGATCGAGAGGACCTTGCCGTTGTAGTCCCCGCGCTGGCTCTGGATCGTCGCCGCATAGCGCTGCAGCGGTCCCGCCTTCTCGGCGGGGATCTGGGCCAGGCGCTCCAGGTCCAGCACGAGCTTCGGCGGCGGCTCAGCGGCCCCGCCGGGCGCCGAACCCGGGAGAAGCTCCTGCACCGGCACCCCGTAGAAGTCCGCCAGCTCGGCCAGGCGCTGCACGGTGACCGCACGGTCCCCGCGCTCGTACGACCCGACGACGACGGCCTTCCAGCGCCCCTGGGACTTCTCCTCCACGCCGTGCAGTGAGAGGCCCTGCTGGGTACGGATGCCCCGGAGCTTGGCCCCGAGCTGTTTGGCGTATTCGCTGGACATATGGCTCCCCGGACGACAGTCTGGTAACTCACTGTGAGGTTACGCAGCGTAACTTGGCTTCGTCAAGCGGAAGATTCATCCGGTCGCCACCCATGAGGGTGGTAGGTGGGCGGTGCTGACGCGGTGGAGACCCCGCGGCGGTGGTGTCGGGCCGCGCTGTTACGGTAGAGGGGACCTGACGTCCTTTAACGCCCGTCCTGTGAGGCGGGGAAGGGGGTCCTTTCCGTATGGACACGCACGGCACAGACCCGGCCCGGCCAGTTCTGGAGGCGCCGGACATCCAGCGGGTGCTGACCCGCATCGCGCACGAGATCGTGGAGCGCACCAAAGGCGCCCACGACGTGGTGCTCCTGGGCATCCCGACCCGCGGCGTGTGGCTCGGCCACCGGCTCGCCGCGAAGCTCGAAGAGATCACCGGCAGGAAGTTCGGCCAGTCGGGCGTCGGCTCGCTCGACATCACGATGTACCGCGACGATCTGCGCATGGGCCCGCCCCGCGCGCTGGCCCGCACCGACATCCCCGCGGAGGGGATCGACGGCCGGCTGGTGGTCCTCGTGGACGACGTGCTCTTCTCCGGCCGCACGATCCGCGCGGCGCTCGACGCGCTGAACGACATCGGCAGACCGCGGGCCGTGCAGCTCGCCGTCCTCGTCGACCGCGGCCACCGCGAGCTGCCCATCCGCGCCGACTACGTCGGCAAGAACCTCCCCACGTCGCTGCGGGAGACGGTCCGCGTCCAGCTCACCGAGCAGGACGGCCGCGACGCCGTGCTGCTCGGCTCCAAGTAGGACGCCCGCCCCGCCCCGCCGGCCGCCGGAGGCGTACGCCCCCGTGAGCCGCGGCGCGCGACCCGCCGTACCCACGACACCCCGGAGCACCCAGTGAAGCGCCATCTGATCTCGGCGGCCGACCTGTCCCGCGACGACGCCGTGCTGATCCTCGACACCGCCGAGGAACTGGCCCGGATCGCCGACCGGCCCATCAAGAAGCTGCCCACCCTGCGCGGCCGCACCGTGGTCAACCTCTTCTACGAGGACTCCACGCGCACCCGCATCTCCTTCGAAGCCGCCGCGAAGCGGCTCTCCGCCGACGTCATCAACTTCTCCGCCAAGGGCTCGTCCGTCTCCAAGGGCGAGTCGCTCAAGGACACCGCCCTGACCCTGGAGGCCATGGGCGCCGACGCCGTCGTCATCCGCCACCACGACTCCGGCGCCCCGCACCGGCTGGCCACCTCCGGCTGGATCAACGGCTCCGTCGTCAACGCCGGCGACGGCACCCACGAGCACCCCACGCAGGCGCTCCTCGACGCCTTCACCATGCGCCGCCACCTGGCGCCCGGCACCGGCGGCGGGCTCGACGGCCGCCGCATCACCGTCGTCGGCGACATCCTGCACAGCAGGGTCGCCCGCTCGAACGTGCTGCTGCTGCACACCCTCGGCGCCGAGGTCACGCTCGTCGCGCCGCCCACGCTGGTGCCGGTCGGCGTGGAGCGCTGGCCCTGCGAGGTCTCGTACGACCTGGACGCCGTGCTGCCGAAGTCCGACGGCGTGATGATGCTGCGGGTGCAGCGGGAGCGGATGAACGCCGCGTTCTTCCCCACCGAGCGCGAGTACGCCCGCCGCTACGGCCTCGACGGCGAACGGATGGCGCGCATGCCCGAGCACGCCCTCGTCATGCACCCCGGCCCGATGAACCGCGGCATGGAGATCACCGCCGAGGTCGCCGACTCGCCCCGCTGCACCGCGGTCGAGCAGGTCGCCAACGGCGTCTCCATCCGCATGGCCGTGCTCTACCTGCTGCTCGGCGGCGCACCGGGAGAAGCGCCGCCCACCGCCACGGCCGCGGGCGCCACAGCCACCGCGGCGGCCGGCAAGGCCGTCCCCGCCCCGACCACCGCACGCCCCGAGGAGAACGACCGATGAGCAAGACCCTGATCCGCGGCGCGCAGGTCCTCGGCGGCGAGGCCCGCGACGTCCTGATCGACGGCGAGACCATCGCCGAGGTCGCCGAGGCCGGCGCGGCGCTGCCGGCCGACGGCGCCGAGGTGGTCGAGGCCGCGGGGCACATCCTGCTGCCCGGCCTGGTCGACCTCCACACGCACCTGCGCGAGCCCGGCCGGGAGGACTCCGAGACCGTCCTGACCGGCACCCGCGCGGCCGCGAAGGGCGGCTTCACCGCCGTGCACGCGATGGCTAACACCTTCCCCGTCGCCGACACCGCGGGCGTCGTCGAGCAGGTCTGGCGCCTCGGCCGCGAGTCCGGCTACTGCGACGTGCAGCCGGTCGGCGCCGTCACCGTGGGCCTGGAGGGCAAGCAGCTCGCCGAGCTGGGCGCCATGCACGAGTCGGCGGCCGGCGTCGTGGTCTTCTCCGACGACGGCAAGTGCGTGGACGACGCCGTGATCATGCGCCGGGCACTGGAGTACGTGAAGGCGTTCGACGGCGTCGTGGCGCAGCACGCGCAGGAGCCGCGGCTGACCGAGGGCGCCCAGATGAACGAGGGCGTCGTCTCCGCCGAGCTGGGCCTCGGCGGCTGGCCCGCCGCCGCCGAGGAGTCGGTCATCGCCCGGGACGTGCTGCTCGCCGCCCACGTCGACTCCCGCGTGCACATCTGCCACCTGTCCACCGCCGGCTCGGTGGAGATCGTGCGGTGGGCGAAGTCCAAGGGCTGGCGCGTGACCGCCGAGGTCACCCCGCACCATCTGCTGCTCACCGACGAGCTGGTCCGCTCGTACGACCCCGTCTACAAGGTGAACCCGCCGCTGCGCACCGAGACCGACGTGCGCGCGCTGCGCGAGGCGCTCGCCGACGGCACCATCGACTGCGTCGCCACCGACCACGCCCCGCACCCGCAGGAGGACAAGGACTGCGAGTGGGCCGCCGCCGCCATGGGCATGGTCGGCCTGGAGACGGCGCTGTCCGTGGTGCAGCAGACGATGGTCGACACCGGCCTGCTCGACTGGTCCGGCGTCGCCGACCGGATGTCCTTCCGGCCCGCCGCCATCGGCCGCCTCGACGGGCACGGCCGGCCGGTCGCCCCCGGCGAGCCCGCCAACCTCACCCTCCTCGATCCGGCCTACCGTGGTCGCGTGGATCCGCACAGCTTCGTCTCCCGCAGCCGGAACACCCCCTACGCGGGCCGCGAGCTGCCCGGCCGGGTCACGCACACGTTCCTGCGCGGCCGTGCCACCCTCGCCGGGGGTGAGCCGGCGTGACGCTCGCCACCCTCCTCGCCGAGGAGCGGCAGTCGCAGCCCGTGACGGACTGGGCGGCGCGCATCGGCTGGATCGTCGGCCTGATCCTGTTCATCGCGCTCGTCTACTGGCTGATGCGCGAGGGCTGGAAGTGGCGCGGCCAGCTCCAGTCCGGCATTCCGGACCTGCCCCCGATCCCCGACGACGCCGGGCAGGCGCGGCTGGAGCTGACCGGGCGCTACCACGGCAGCACCGTCGCCGGGCAGTGGCTGGACCGCATCGTCGCCCACGGCCTGGGCGTACGCAGCCGCGTCGAGCTGACCCTCACCGAGCAGGGCCTCGCGGTCGTACGCCCCGGGGCCGCGGACTTCTTCGTCCCCGCCGCGCACCTGCGCGGCGCCCGGCTCGACAAGGCCATCGCCGGCAAGGTCCTCACCGAGGGCGGGCTGCTGGTGATCACCTGGGCGCACGGCGGCGCGGAGTACGACTCCGGCTTCCGCTCCGACCGCGCCGCCGAGCACGCCGCCTGGGTGGCGGCGCTCGGCGCCCCGCCCGCCGAGACCGCTCCCGCCGACGCCGCCGCGAGCTCCGCAGACAGCACCACCACGGAAGGCACACGATGACCGCAGCCCACCGCGGCCAGGAAAGCCCCGCCGTACTCGTCCTCGAAGACGGCCGCAGCTTCCGCGGCCGCGCCTACGGAGCGACGGGGGAGACCTTCGGCGAAGCCGTGTTCTCCACCGGTATGACCGGCTACCAGGAGACCCTGACCGACCCCTCGTACCACCGCCAGGTCGTCGTCATGACCGCCCCGCACGTCGGCAACACCGGCGTCAACGACGAGGACGCCGAGTCCGCCCGCATCTGGGTCTCCGGCTACGTCGTGCGCGACCCCGCCCGCGTCCCCTCCAGCTGGCGCGCCACCCGCTCCCTCGACGAGGAGCTGCGCCGCCAGGGCGTCGTCGGCATCTCCGGCGTCGACACCCGGGCGATCACCCGGCACCTGCGCGAGCGCGGCGCCATGCGCGTCGGCATCTTCTCCGGCGACCGGGTCGCGGACCCGGACGCGATGCTCGCCCGGGTGCGGGTCCAGGAGCAGATGAAGGGCGCGGACCTCGCGCCCGAGGTCGCCACCGAGGAGCCGTACGTCGTCCCCGCCCTCGGCGCGAAGCGCTTCACCGTCGCCGCGCTGGACCTCGGCATCAAGGGCATGACGCCGCGGCGGCTGGCCGAGCGCGGCATCGAGGTGCACGTGCTGCCCGCCACCGCCACGGTCGAGGAGGTCTACGCCGTGGCGCCCGACGGCGTGTTCCTCTCCAACGGCCCCGGCGACCCGGCCGCCGCCGACCTCACCGTGGTCCGCGCCGTGCTGGAGCGCGGCACCCCGCTGTTCGGCATCTGCTTCGGCAACCAGCTCCTCGGCCGCGCGCTCGGCTTCGGCACGTACAAGCTGAAGTACGGCCACCGCGGCATCAACCAGCCCGTCCAGGACCGCACCACGGGCCGCGTCGAGGTCACCGCGCACAACCACGGCTTCGCCGTCGACGCGCCCCTCGACACGGTGGCCGACACCCCGTACGGGCGCGCCGAGGTCAGCCACGTGTGCCTCAACGACCGGGTCGTGGAGGGCCTGCGGCTGCTGGACCGGCCGGCGTTCTCCGTCCAGTACCACCCCGAGGCGGCCGCGGGGCCGCACGACGCCGCGTACCTCTTCGACCGCTTCGCCGAGCTGATGGCGGACCACGCCGAGCAGACAGCACAGACAGCACAGGGAGCCCAGCGTGCCTAAGCGCACCGACATCCGGTCCGTCCTGGTCATCGGCTCGGGCCCGATCGTCATCGGCCAGGCCGCCGAGTTCGACTACTCCGGCACCCAGGCGTGCCGCGTGCTCCGGGCCGAGGGCCTGCGCGTCGTGCTCGTCAACTCCAACCCGGCGACGATCATGACCGACCCGGAGATCGCCGACGCCACGTACGTCGAGCCGATCACGCCCGAGTTCGTCGAGAAGATCATCGCGCGCGAGCGACCCGACGCCCTGCTGCCCACCCTCGGCGGGCAGACCGCCCTCAACACCGCGGTCTCGCTGCACGACTCCGGAGTGCTGGAGAAGTACGGCGTGGAGCTGATCGGCGCCAACGTCGAGGCCATCCAGAAGGGCGAGGACCGCGACCAGTTCAAGGAGGTCGTCGCGGAGGTCCGCCGCAAGACCGGGTACGGCGAGTCGGCCCGCTCGGTGATCTGCCACACCATGGACGAGGTGGTGGCCGGCGTCGAAGGACTCGGCGGCTACCCCGTGGTCGTACGCCCCTCCTTCACCATGGGCGGCGCCGGCTCCGGCTTCGCCCACGACGAGGAGGAGCTGCGCCGCATCGCCGGCCAGGGGCTCGCGCTCTCGCCGACGACCGAGGTGCTGCTGGAGGAGTCCATCCTGGGGTGGAAGGAGTACGAGCTGGAGCTGATGCGCGACAAGCACGACAACGTCGTGGTCGTCTGCTCCATCGAGAACCTCGACCCCATGGGCGTGCACACCGGCGACTCCGTGACCGTCGCCCCGTCGATGACGCTCACCGACCGTGAGTACCAGATCCTGCGCGACATCGGGATCGCCGTCATCCGCGAGGTGGGCGTCGACACCGGCGGCTGCAACATCCAGTTCGCGGTCGACCCCGCGGACGGCCGGGTCGTCGTCATCGAGATGAACCCGCGCGTCTCCCGCTCCTCCGCGCTCGCCTCCAAGGCCACCGGCTTCCCCATCGCCAAGATCGCCGCGAAGCTGGCCGTGGGCTACACCCTCGACGAGATCCCCAACGACATCACCCGCGAGACCCCCGCGTCCTTCGAGCCCACGCTCGACTACGTGGTGGTGAAGGTGCCCCGCTTCGCCTTCGAGAAGTTCCCGGCCGCCGACGCCTCGCTCACCACCACCATGAAGTCCGTCGGCGAGGCCATGGCCATCGGCCGCAACTTCACCGAGGCGCTGAACAAGGCGCTCCGCTCGGTCGAGAAGAACGACGCCCCCTTCGACTTCGCCGGCCCGCCGCCCGGCCCCGGCGAGAAGGCCGCGCTGCTCGCGAAGGCCGCCGTGCCCACAGACGGCCGGCTGAACACGGTGATGGCCGCCATCCGGGCCGGCGCCGCTCGGGAGGAGGTGCACGAGGCGACGCGGATCGACCCCTGGTTCGTCGACCAGCTCTTCCTGATCAAGGAGGTCGCCGACGAGCTGGCCGCCGCGGACCACCTCGACCCCGGCCTCCTGGCGTACGCCAAGCGCCACGGCTTCTCCGACGCCCAGATCGCCGGCGTGCGCGGGCTGCGCGAGGACGTGGTGCGCGAGGTGCGGCACGCGCTGGGCGTACGCCCGGTGTACAAGACGGTCGACACCTGCGCCGCCGAGTTCGCGGCGCGCACCCCGTACCTCTACTCCTCGTACGACGAGGAGACCGAGGTCGCCCCGCGCGAGCGCCCCGCCGTGATCATCCTCGGCTCCGGGCCCAACCGCATCGGCCAGGGCATCGAGTTCGACTACTCCTGCGTCCACGCCTCCTTCGCCCTCGGCGAGGCGGGCTACGAGACCGTGATGGTCAACTGCAACCCGGAGACCGTCTCCACCGACTACGACACCTCCGACCGGCTGTACTTCGAGCCGCTGACGCTGGAGGACGTGCTGGAGGTCGTGCACGCCGAGACCCAGGCGGGCCCGGTCGCCGGCGTCCTCGTCCAGCTGGGCGGGCAGACGCCGCTGGGGCTCGCGCAGGCGCTGAAGGACAACGGTGTGCCCGTCGTGGGCACGCCGCCGGAGGCGATCCACGCCGCCGAGGACCGCGGCGCGTTCGGCCGCGTGCTCGCCGAGGCGGGGCTGCCGGCGCCCAAGTACGGCACCGCGTTCTCCTTCGCCGAGGCCAAGAACATCGCCGCCGGGATCGGCTACCCGGTGATGGTGCGCCCCTCGTACGTGCTCGGCGGGCGCGGCATGGAGATCGTCTACGACGAGCCGTCGCTGGCCGCGTACCTGGAGCGGCACGCGGGACTCATCTCCGAACACCCCGTGCTCGTCGACCGGTTCCTCGACGACACCATCGAGATCGACGTCGACGCGCTCTACGACGGCACGGAGCTGTACCTCGGCGGCGTCATGGAGCACATCGAGGAAGCCGGCATCCACTCCGGCGACTCCGCGTGCGCGCTGCCCCCGATCACCCTCGGCGGGCACGACATCAAGCGGCTGCGCGCCTCCACCGAGGCCATCGCGCGCGGCGTCGGCGTCCGCGGGCTGATCAACATCCAGTTCGCGCTGGCCGGGGACATCCTGTACGTGCTGGAGGCCAACCCGCGCGCCTCGCGCACCGTCCCCTTCACCTCCAAGGCCACCGCCGTCCCGCTCGCCAAGGCCGCCGCCCGCATCTCGCTCGGCGCCACCGTCGCCGAACTGCGCGCGGAGGGCATGCTGCCGGCCGCGGGCGACGGCGGCACGCTGCCGCTGGACGCGCCGATCTCGGTGAAGGAGGCCGTGCTGCCGTGGACGCGCTTCCGCGACATCCGCGGCCGGGGCGTCGACACGGTGCTCGGCCCGGAGATGCGCTCCACCGGCGAGGTCATGGGCATCGACAGCGTCTTCGGCACGGCGTACGCCAAGTCGCAGGCCGCCGCGTACGGCGCGCTGCCCACCCGCGGCCGGGCCTTCGTCTCGGTCGCCAACCGCGACAAGCGCTCGATGGTCTTTCCGGCCCGCGAGCTGGTCCAGCACGGCTTCGAGCTGCTGGCCACCTCCGGCACCGCCGAGGTGCTCAGGCGCAACGGCATCGCCGCGACGGTCGTACGCAAGCACTCGCAGGGCCCGGGTCCGGACGGCGAGCGCACGATCGTGCAGCTGATCCACGACGGCGACGTCGACCTCATCGTCAACACCCCGTACGGCACCGGCGGCCGCCTCGACGGCTACGACATCCGCACCGCGGCCGTCGCCCGCGGGGTGCCGTGCCTGACGACGGTCCAGGCGCTGGCCGCCGCCGTCCAGGGCATCGAGGCGCTGACCCGCGGCGAGGTGGGGGTGCGCTCGCTCCAGGAACACGCCGGCCACCTCACCGAGGCCCGCGCCCGCTAGCTCCGGTCCGGAACCCTCCCCGCCCTCCCAGCCCTCCCAGCCCTCCTCGCCCTTCCGAGTCCCCGCCGGTCCGCCACCGGGCCGGCGGGGCCACGGCACCCGAAGCAGCCGAAGGTCCCTTATGTACCCCT
>NZ_JACBXC010001270.1 GCF_013870535.1 Streptomyces phytophilus
CGGGCCCTCCTCCGTCGGTTCGGTGTGATCGGCCATGAACTCCAGCTTTCCGGACGGGTATTGCGTGATCAAGAACGAGCTGTGACCGGATGGTAAAGGGTGAATCGGACCTATGGGGTCAGTTTTCAGCCGACGTTCGCGAGCCGCCGCGGCACCCGGCCGCAGCGCCGTGCGTACGCGCGCTGAAAGACGCCGAGAAGCGGCCCCATGGTTGCCACCCACCGCGCGGCAGGGCGGCTGTACGCCGCCGTCGGCTACTGCCCGACGAGCCCCGGCCGCAGCACCTTCGTGAACAGCACCGCGCCGCCCTCCTCGCGCAGCCGCACCGTCAGCTCGCGGCTGCTGCCGTCGATCTCCACCTCGCCGTAGAACTGGAAGCCCTGGCTCGGCGCCACGTTGGCCGTCTCCGGTGCCTTCAGGAAGACCCGCTCCGGCCCGAACGTGCCGTCCAGGGCGCTGCCCGGGAACGCGCCCGCGTGCAGCGGCCCGGTGACGAACTCCCAGAACGGCGCGAAGTCCTTGAAGCCCGCGCGCGCCGGGTCGTAGTGCTGCGCGGAGGTGTGGTGCACGTCCGCCGTCAGCCACACGGTTCCCGTGATCCGGCGCTGCTTGACGTGCCGCAGCAGCTCGGCGATCTGCAGCTCCCGGCCCAGCGGCGCGCCCGGATCGCCCTGCGCGACGGCCTCGACGTCCGTGCCGTCCGGCACGACCAGGCCCAGCGGCATGTCGGAGGCGATGACCTTCCACTCCGCGCGGGAGCGCTGCAACTCCCGCTTGAGCCAGGCCAGCTGCTCGCGCCCGAGGATGCCGTGGACGTCGTCGGGGGCGAGCCCGTCGGAGTTGGCGTTGCGGTACGTGCGCATGTCCAGCACGAAGACGTCGAGCAGCGGCCCGTACGAGACCCTGCGGTAGATCCGGCCGGCGCCGTCGGAGCGCAGCGTCGGCACCGGGAAGTACTCGGCGAACGCGCGCCGGGCACGGGCCGCGAGCACGTCGGCGCGGCGCTCCGTGTAGCGCTCGTCGGTGAGGATCTCGCCCGGATACCAGTTGTTGACGACCTCGTGGTCGTCCCACTGCACCACAATCGGCACCTGCGCGTTGAAGCGGCGCACGTTCTCGTCGAGGAGGTTGTAGCGGAAGTTGCCGCGGTACTCGGCGAGCGTCTCGGCGACCTTCGCCTTCTCCTCGGTGACCAGATTGCGCCACACCGTGCCGTCGGGAAGCGTGACTCGGGTGCTCAGCGGGCCGTCGGCGTATACGGTGTCGCCACTGTGCAGGAAGAAGTCCGGGTCGAGGCGCTGCATCTCGTCGTACACGCGGTAGCCGCCGCGGTCGGGGTTGATGCCCCAGCCCTGGCCCGCGACGTCGCCGGACCAGACGAAGCGCACGTCACCGCGGCGCCCCGGGGCCGTACGGAACGTGCCCTCGACCGGCTCGCCGGAGCGCCGCGGGTCGTCCGCGTCCTCCAGCACCACCCGGTAGTGCACCTGCTCTCCGGGCGGCAGCCCGTGCAGCCGGACGGTGCCGGTGCAGTCGGTGCCCGGGCCCAGGAGCGGGCCGCGGCGGCGGTGCACCTTGCGGAACGAGTCCGTCGCGGAGGTCTCCACGACCATCCGCGCCGGGCGGTCGGCCCGTACCCACACCGTGCCGCCCTGGGACGTGACATCGCCCACCTGTACACCCCACGCGGCCCCCGGCCGGCCGCCG
>NZ_JACBXC010001271.1 GCF_013870535.1 Streptomyces phytophilus
GTACGCGACCTGCCCGCCGCCGCGGGAGCCGCCGCCCGGGTCGCCCGGGTCGCCCGGGTCGCCTTCCGGGGCGTAGACGCCGAAGTTCAGGGAGTTCTCGATCGCGGTGTCCTGCTGCGCGCGGCTGCGGCCGAGGGCCCAGTAGGCGTCGGTGGACAGCCAGTGGTGGACGAGCGCGCGGTCCAGCCGGGCGGGGTCGGTGGAGACCTCGTAGGGCGCGGGTACGTGAGCCATGGGCAGAGCCTGGCACGCGGTGCATGGCTCGTACACCGGAATCCTCCGGGAGCCGGGAGCGGCGCGCGACCTTAGACTGGCCCTCACGGAACCCACCGTTTGGTGACGAGCCGGACAGGGAGGTCGATCCCATGCAGGCTGAAGTGGGCGACAAGCTGTGTGTGCACGGCCGAGTCGTCGGCCAGGAGGACCGGACGGCGGAGATCGTCGAAGTCATGGGCGCGGCCGGCGCACCGCCCTACCGGGTGCGGTTCGACGACGGCCACGAGGCACTGGTGTCGCCCGGCCCGGACTCCGTGGTCCGGCATCGGGACCGGGAGTCCGGGCAGGGCTGACGCCCGCGGCCGCGGGTGGCGGTGCGGCCGGGACGACCGGGGCCCGTCAGCAGCGCGGCGGGCGCACCGACTCGCCGTAGTGGTCGGCGACGAGCCTGCTGACCGCGCCCAGCGGGTCCTGCGGCAACAGCTTCGCGGAGAAGTACATGTTGCCCTGAACCTCCGGGTAGCCCTGGCAGAACGTCAGGTGACGAGACAGCTCCGCCGGGTCGAACCACGCCTCGGGCTGGCCGGCGGCGCCGACCTTGTACAGCGCCTCGCCGATGTAGAGGTTGACTCCGGTGCCCGCGACCACGTCGTTCCACCACGGCACGATCTTGGCGTAGTCGGCGACCGCGAAGCCGATGTTCCAGTACACCTGCGGGACGATGTAGTCGATCCAGCGCTCGCGCACCCACTTGCGGGTGTCGGCGTAGAGGTTGTCGTACGTCTGGGTGCCCGCCTGGGTGTCGGAGCCCTCGGGGTCGGTGGCCGCGTTGCGCCAGACCGCGAACGGGCTGACACCGAACTGCACCTTCCGCTTCGTCCGCTTGATGGCCCGGCCCAGCTCGTAGACCAGCAGGTCGACGTTGTTGCGCCGCCAGTCGGCCTTGTCCGCGAACCCGCCGCCGTACCTGAGGTACGTCTCCTCGTCGGCGAACTCCTGGCCCGCGACCGGGTACGGGTAGAAGTAGTCGTCGAAGTGCACGGCGTCGATGTCGTAGCGGCGTACGGCGTCGAGGATGCACTGCTGGACGAAGCGGCGGACCTGCGGCACCCCCGGGTCGTAGTAGATCTTGCCGCCGTACGGGACGACCCAGTCGGGGTGCTTGTTAGCCGGGTGCCCGGGCACGAGCTTCTCCGCGAGCGCGTCGTTGCGCACCCGGTAGGGGTTGAACCAGGCGTGCAGTTCGAGACCGCGCCGGTGCGCCTCGCGCACGGCGAAGCCGAGCGGGTCCCAGCCCGGATCGGTGCCCTGGGTCCCGGAGAGCCACTCCGACCACGGCTCGTACGGCGACGGCCACATCGCGTCCGCCGTCGGCCGGGCCTGGAAGACCACGGTGTTCAGCCGCCGGTCCGCCGCCTCGTCGAGCCGGGCCAGCAGCTGGCGCTGCTGCTCGGCCGCGCTCAGGCCCTGCTTGACCGGCCAGTCGATG
>NZ_JACBXC010001272.1 GCF_013870535.1 Streptomyces phytophilus
CCGCCCAGAACTCCGGCCGCGGCGCGATGCGGTGGCCGAGGCGGTAGACCGTCGTACGGGACCGGCCGCGCACGCGCAGGTGTACGTCGGACGGGCCGGGGTGGGCCTGGAGCACCGCCTTGAGCCGGCCCACGGACCCGGGCGTGACCTGGGCCTCGGTGATGTCGAGGCGGACCGGGGCGCGTTCGCCCGCGGCGCTGAGGTCGGGGACGGCGAGTTCCATGGCGACCAGGCGGGGGACGTCCTCGCGCTTGTCGAGGCGGCCCTTGACGAAGACGATGGCGTCCTCGACGAGTTGCGTGGCCACGAGTTGGTAGGTGGCGGGGAAGAAGAGGCAGTCGAGGGAGCCGCCGAGGTCCTCGACGGTGGCGATGGCCCAGGCGTTGCCCTGCTTGGTCATCTTCCGCTGGAGTCCGGAGATGATGCCGCCGATGGTGACGATGGTGCCGTCGGCGTGGTCGCCGCCGTTGAGCGCGGCGATGGCGGCGTCTGCTTTGTCGTCCAGGACGTGTTCGACGCCGAAGAGCGGGTGGTCGGAGACGTAGAGCCCGAGCATCTCCCGCTCCTGCGCGAGCAGATACGGCTTCTCCCACTCCTCGTCGGCGAACTGCACGTCGAGCCCGAAGGCCGGCCCGTCCGCCGCGCCCGCGTCGCCCATGTCGCCGAAGAGGTCGAACTGCCCCTCGGCCTCCTTCCGCTTGACCTGCACGACGGCGTCGATCATCGGCTCGTACTCGGCGAGGAGGCCCTTGCGCGTGTGGCCGAGGGCGTCGAACGCGCCCGCTTTGATGAGGGATTCGGTGGTGCGCTTGTTGCAGACGACGGGCTCGGACTTGTCGAGGTAGTCGGGAAAGGAGAGGTAGGCCCCGTTGGCCTGCCGGCCGCGCACGATGGAGTCCACGACGTTGCGGCCGACGTTGCGGACGGCGGAGAGGCCGAAGACGATGGTGTCGTCGCCGCGGGGCGTGAAGTCGGCCTCGGATTCGTTGACGTCCGGGGGGAGCACCTTGATGCCCATCTTCCGGCACTCGTTGAGGTAGACCGCGGACTTGTCCTTGTCGTCGCGCACGGACGTCAGCAGCGCGGCCATGTACTCGGCCGGGTAGTTCGCCTTGAGGTACGCCGTCCAGTAGGAGACGAGCGCGTAGGCCGCGGCGTGCGCCTTGTTGTACGCGTAGCCGGCGAAGGGCACCAGGACGTCCCAGACCGCCTGCACCGCCTCGTCCGGATAGCCGCGCTCGCGGCAGCCGTCCCGGAACGGGACGAACTCCTTGTCGAGGACCTCCTGCTTCTTCTTGCCCATGGCCCGGCGCAGCAGGTCGGCCTGGCCGAGGGTGTAGCCGGCGAGGACCTGCGCGGCTTTTTGCACCTGCTCCTGGTAGACGACGAGCCCGTAGGTGATGTCGAGGACTTCCTTCAGCGGCTCGGCGAGCCTCGGGTGGATCGGGGTGATGTCCTGGCGGCCGTTCTTGCGCAGGGCGTAGTTGATGTGGGAGTTCATGCCCATGGGGCCGGGCCGGTAGAGGGCGGTGACGGCGGTGATGTCCTCGAAGTGGTCGGGGCGCATCAGCCGCAGCAGCGAGCGCATCGCGCTGCCGTCGAACTGGAAGACGCCGAGGGTGTCGCCGCGGCCGAGGAGTTCGAAGGTCCTGGCGTCGCTCAGCGGCAGCGACAGCAGTTCGATGTCGGTCCCCTTGTTGGCGCG
>NZ_JACBXC010001273.1 GCF_013870535.1 Streptomyces phytophilus
GCTGGGCTCCTGCTGCTGCCTGCCCTGCGTCGCGGGCAGGACGAGCAGACCGACGACGGCCGCGAGCGCGACGAGGCCCGCGCCGATGCCGAAGGCGAGCCGGAAGCCGGCGGTCAGTGCGGCGTCCGGGGAGCTGCCGTCGGCGGCGGCGTTCGTGGCGTGGGCCGCCGCGACGGCGGTGAGCGACGCGATGCCGAGGGAGTCGCCGACCATCCCGGACGTACCGGAGAGGCCGGAGGCGAGGCCGGCGTCCTTGGGCGAGGCGACCGCCATGGACAGCATCATCACGGCGGGCATGGCCAGGCCGCCGGAGGCACCGAGGATCAGCAGGACCGGCAGCAGGTCCACGGCGTAGGTGAGATCGGCGGGGATCCGGGCGGCGAGGACGAGCCCGACGACCACGCCGGCGAGGCTGGCGATCAGCACGCGGCGGGCGCCGAAGAGTTCGTTCAGCCGGCTGGACAGGCCGAGCGACGCGACCGCCGCGATCGTCGCGAGGGGGACGAAGGCCAGGCTGGTGCGCAGCGGGGAGTAGTCGGCCACCTGCTGGAGGTAGAGCGCGATGAGGATGTTGAACGAGACGGTCGCCGCGACCAGCAGCAAGTGGATCATGTTGGCGCCGGACAGGTTGCGCGACCGGAAGATCGACAGCGGCAGCAGCGGTACCTTGGCCGTCGCCTGGCGGCCCAGGAACCCGGCGAGCAGCGCGACCGCGGTGCCGCCGAAGCCGAGGGTGTGCGCGGAGACCCAGCCGTTCTCCTCGACGGTGGCGATGGTGTAGACGCCGAGCATCATGCCGCTGGTGACGAGCGCGGCGCCGGGCAGGTCGACCCCCTCGCCGAGTCCGGGGCCGCTGTCGGCCGGGATCAGGCGGACGGCGAGGACGATCGCCGCGGCGCCGATGGGGACGTTGACGTAGAAGACCCAGTGCCAGCTGGTTCCGCTGGTGATGAGGCCGCTGATCAGGATGCCGATGGTGGCTCCGGCGGCGGCCGCGAAGCCGATGGCTCCCATGGCCTTGCCGAGTTGCCGGGGGTCGTCCCGGAAGATCATGAAGACGATGCCCATGACCACCGCGTACGCCATGGCGGCGCCGGCGCCCTGCAGGAAGCGCATCGCGATGAGCATCGTCTGGCCGGTGGCCAGGCCGCACAGCGCGGAGGCGACGGTGAAGACGACGACGCCGGAGACGAACAGCCGCTTGCGGCCGATGAGATCGCCGAGCCGACCGGATAAGAGCAGGAAGCCGCCGAAGCCGACGGTGTAGGCGTTGGTGACCCAGGCGAGCCGTGCCGTGTCGAAGCCGAGGTCGCTCTGGATCGACCGGAGTGCGACGGTCACGATGCTGATGTCGATGACGATCATCAGCTGCATGGAACAGAGCACCGCGAACGCGAACCATCGCGCTCTCGACGTGCTCAGGACGGACTCGGACATGGGTGCCTCCTGCTCGGCGTCAGATGAGACCGTACCCTATGATTCACGTCCGTATCATTAAGTTCGGAACTTAATTTTCTTACGCCGCCGGGATCGGCGCCAGGGCCCATCGGGCGGGCGTTCCGGGGTTGTTGACGGCGTCGGGGTGCGATGGGAGGCTCTCTTCCCGAGGTCGTGAAATCGATTTCTTGAGACCTTCGGGAGGACCCATGCGCAGTCATCGCGAGGTCGGGGACGGGCGCCGCGCGCCGATGAGCAGGGCGCG
>NZ_JACBXC010001274.1 GCF_013870535.1 Streptomyces phytophilus
GGGCCAGCTCCGCCGCGTGCTCCAGGCATGCCGCCGCCAGCAGGCGGATACGTACCCCCTCCACGCCCTCCCTCGCCTCCGCCGCCGCCAGCAGCTCCCGCAGGATCTCCTCCCGCTCCCGCGGGCGGCCCTGCGCCACCGCCATGCGGATGACGTCCTCCCACTGGTCGTCCGCCGCGTGTGCCGCCAGCACGCCGATGTCGCCGTCCTCCACCGCCGCACGGGCGCCCAGATAGTCCTGGAACGTGCGGTGGACGAAGTCGACCGCGCCGGGGCCCGGTTCGCGGAGGAGGCCGCTGCGGTCGCGGAAGTGTTCCAGTACGGCCGTCGCGTCGCCCAGGGCGGCGACCTCCGGGACGGCGGGGAGGGCGGCGGCGACGATGCTCTCGGCGCGGGCGCGGTCCAGTTCCGTGCGGCCGTTGCGGATCAGCCAGTACGCGAGGCGTTGCAGCACCTGGAGCTGGGGTTCATCGCGCAGGTCGGGGACGGCCATGTCGCGTTCGCGGTCGCGGCGCGTGAGCAGCATCGACAGGGCGGCCTCGTACAGCTCCTTGCGACCGCGCGGCAGGTGGCCGCGGCGGGCGCGGTTCAGGGCGCACATGAGGCCGCACATCAGCGGGTTGGTGGCCAGCCGGCCGAGGTCGGAGGTGTGCCGTACGGCGGCGGTGAGCTGGGCCTCGTACGCCGCGAGCTGCGCGTCGTCCGCCGCCGGGTCGCCGGTCCGTACGGCCGCGTGCCAGCGGGCGATGAAGCGGGCGAGGTCGGCGGGGCGCATGGGGGCGAGGGTCAGCTCGCTGAAGCCCTCGGCGGCGAGCCAGTCCTCGCCGACGGCGGAGGGGCGGGAGGTGACGAGCCAGCGGTTGCCGGGGTAGGCGTCGATGAGGTCGGAGAGCCAGCGGCGGGTGCGGTCGCGTTCGGCGCGCGGGACCTCGTCGATGCCGTCGACGAGGAGCAGCCCGCGGCGGGCGCTGAGGACGCGGTGCTCCCAGCCGTCGGGCTGGGCGCCGGCGAGGGGGCTGCCGGTGGCGGGGAGGAAGTCGCGGGGGGCGGGCAGGCGTTGGCCGTGGCGGGTGAGGGTGCGCAGCGGGAGGACGAAGGGGACGCGGCCCGCGAGGTAGTCCATGGTGTGCTCCGCGCCGGTGTCGGCGCGGGTGGCGGAGAGGGCGAGCCACTGCACGAGGGTGGTCTTGCCGGAGCCGGCGGCGCCGCGCAGGAGGACGCGCTCGTAGGTGGCGAGGGCCTGGTCGGCGGGGAGGACGGGGTCGGGGAGGGGGTCGCTGCCGGCGAGGCCGCCGAGGTCGGCGTAGGGGAGCGGCTCGTGCGACGGCGCGGCGGGGTGGTGTTCCGCGGCGGCCTCCAGCCGCAGGTACGCCACGTCCAGGGGCCACTTCGCGGGGGAGTCGGCGAGGTCGACGCCGTAGATGGTGAGTTTGCCGTGCTTCTTGGCGACGTACGCGAAGTACGCGCGCTCGAAGGCGGCGTCGCGCGCGGCGGGGAGGGGGTTGCGGGCGATGAGCGCGTCGAGGCGGGCGATCTGGTCTGCCTGGCGGCGGGACTGCTCGACGAGGGTGCGGGCGACGAAGGTGGAGCGCTGGCTGAAGAAGTGCAGGATGTGCAGGCAGGCGGTGTCGAGGAGGGCGTCGTGGAAGTAGGCGGCGTCGGCGGAGAGTTCGCGTACGGGTGCGCCGCCGCGGGCGGCGGC
>NZ_JACBXC010001275.1 GCF_013870535.1 Streptomyces phytophilus
GCCTCGCCCTTTTCGTCCTCGCCGTCTCCGGCGTCGGCTGGTACTTCTACCAGCGCTTCGACAGCAACATCACCGTCGACTCCGCCACCGCCCGCGAGCTGGCGCGCTACGAGGAGGACCGCCCCGCGCCCGCCGCCGGCGGGGCCGCCAACATCCTCGTCATCGGCTCCGACTCCCGCGCGGGCACCGACCGCTACGGCCACGACACCGGCGTCGAACGCTCCGACACCGCCGTGCTCCTGCACCTCGCCGGCGAACGCGACAGCGTCACCGCCGTGAGCATCCCGCGCGACCTCATGGTCAAGATCCCCGACTGCCGCCGCCCCGGCGGCGGGAAGAGCGGCAAGCAGGTCAACCAGTTCAACTTCAGCTTCGCCTACGGCGGCGCCGCCTGCACGATCCGCGTGGTGGAGAAACTCGTCGGGGTACGCGTCGACCACCACGTCATCGCCGACTTCCAGGGCTTCAAGGAGGTCGTGGACTCCGTCGACGGCGTGGAGGTGTGCCTGCCCGCGCCGATGCACGACAAATCGGCCGAGCTGCGGCTGCCCGCCGGCCGCCAGGTGCTCGACGGAGAGCAGGCGCTCGGCTACGTACGCGCGCGCAAGTCCCTCGACGGCGGCAGCGACACCCAACGCATGGCGCGGCAGCAGGAGTTCATGGCCTCGCTCGTCAACAAGGTGCAGAGCAACGGCGTGCTCTTCAACCCGCTGCGCCTCGCCCCGCTGCTGGACGGGGTGACCTCCGCGCTCACCGCCGACGAGGGGCTGTCGTCGCTCGCCGAGCTGTACGACCTCGTACGCATCGTGCGCGACGTGCCGCAGGAGCGCGTGCACTTCCTGACCGTGCCGCGCCGCCCGTACCGCCTCGACTCCAACCGTGACGAACTGGTGCAGCCGGCGGCGGGCGAGCTGTTCGCGGCGCTGCGCGCCGACAGCGTCGTGCGCTTCGTCTCGGAGGGCCGGAAGGCCGAGCGGAAGCGGGACTCCGCCGCACCGCCGGTCTTCAAGGGAACAACCCCTGTGGATGACATCTGCCGATAGAGCGGATCAACGCACACAAGGGGGGCACGGTGTATGGAGGGGATGCGCGGGATGTCCTGTTACGAGTGCGTGGAATTTGTCACGGGCGTCGCCAGTCGCCGAAAGAGGCGGCTAGTGTGAGCCGACCGGCCGCCTGACAGGCGGTCGTCGAGCGTATGGCAGGAAGACCGGGCGCCGGCGGGGGAGGCGCTGACCGAGCGATGTGAGGGACCCAAGCGACCGTGGATGGGCGAGGCCGTGGACACGCCGGCGAGGTCGACCCCGCCGATCAGTGGGTGTTCAATCCCGAGACCGGCAGCTACGAGCTGCGTCTCGACCCGCAGATCCCGGGCAGACAGGGCCCCCAGCCGCACGGCCAACACGCACCGGGTCCGCACGGTCACGCCCCGCAGGGGTACGGGGGTCCGCCCCAGCCGCCGCAGCAGCAGTACATCCCGCAGCAGAACGGCCAGCCCCAGCCGCCGCAGCCCCAGCACGGCCGGCCCCCGGGCCCGCAGCACGGGCAACAGCAGCCCGGGCAACAGCAGCACGCGCAGCCGCAGTCGGGCGGCCGGCACCCCGGCCAGCACTCCGGCCGGCCCCAGCCGCAGTCCCCGTCCCAGTCCTCGCAGGCGGAGGCCCCCGAGCGCCCCCAGGAGCCCCGCCTGCCGTCCCAGCG
>NZ_JACBXC010001276.1 GCF_013870535.1 Streptomyces phytophilus
CGTACGCGAGGAGCTGGACCGGCTGGCCGCGGCCCTGGACGCCGCGCCCGTCGAAGGTGCCGAACGCGTCGCCGTACACGACCGGTTGCGGGCGCTCGCCGCCGCGCTGGCCGACCGCGGCACCGCGGCGGACGGCACACCCGAGGACGACGAGGCGGGTCTCGACGAGGCCAGCACCGACGACCTGCTGAAGATCATCGACGATGAGTTCGGCCCGGCGCAGCCGGGTCCGACGGCATCGACAATCGGCTGACCAGCGCCGGAGCGGCGCACGGAGAGGAGCAGTTCCGGCCATGGCCGAGGAAGACAAGCTGCGCGACTACCTCAAACGGCTCACCGTCGACCTGCGCCGGACCACGCGCAGGCTGCGGGAGGTGGAGGAGCAGCGCCGGGAGCCGGTCGCCGTCGTCGGCATGGCCTGCCGCCTCCCCGGCGGCGTACGGAGCCCCGAGGAGCTGTGGGAGCTGCTGCGGGACGGGCGGGACGCCATCTCCGCCATGCCCGCGAACCGGGACTGGCACCTGGACGACCACTTCGACCCGGACAGCGGCCGGCCCGGCACCTCGTACGTGCGCGAGGGCGGCTTCCTCGACGACGTCGCCGGGTTCGACGCGGCGTTCTTCGGCATCTCCCCGCGCGAGGCCCTGGCGATGGACCCGCAGCAGCGGCTGCTGCTGGAGCTGGCGTGGGAGAGCGTGGAGCGGGCCGGGATCGACGCGCACGCGCTGCGCGGCTCGCGTACCGGCGTGTTCGTGGGCAGCAACCCCACCGAGTACGGCGGTCTGCTCGGCGACGCCGCCGCGCAGGTGGGCGGGCACCTGCTCACCGGCACGGTCCTCAGCGTGCTGTCCGGCCGGCTCGCGTACACCCTCGGTCTGGAGGGGCCGGCGGTGAGCGTGGACACCGCGTGCTCCACGTCGCTGACCGCGGTGCACCTCGCGGTGCAGGCGCTGCGCCGCGGCGAGTGCACGATGGCGCTGGCCGGCGGGGCGACGGTGTTCTCCACGGTCGGGCCGTTCACCGAGATGAGCCGGCAGCGGGTGCTGGCCGCCGACGGGCGCTGCAAGGCGTTCGGTGCGGGCGCCGACGGCATGGGCATGTCCGAGGGCGGGGGCGTCGTGCTGCTGGAGCCGCTCAGCGCGGCCCGCCGCAACGGCCACCGCGTGCTCGCCGTGATCCGCGGCAGCGCCGTCAACTCCGACGGCTCCTCCAACGGCCTGACGGCGCCGAGCGGGCAGGCCCAGGAGAAGGTGATCCGGGCGGCCCTCGCCGACGCGGGCCTCGGCGCCGCCGACGTCGACGCGATCGAGGCGCACGGCACGGGCACGGAGCTGGGCGACCCGATCGAGGCGCAGGCGCTGCTGGAGGTCTACGGCCGCGGCCGGGCCGCCGCCGAGGCGCCGCTGTACCTCGGCTCGGTCAAGTCGAACATCGGGCACACGCAGGCCGCCGCGGGCGTCGCCGGGCTGATGAAGCTGGTCCTGGCGCTGGAGCACGGGCAGTTGCCCCGTACGCTGCACGCCGGCACGCCCAGCCCGCACGTCGACTGGGACCCGGCGACGCTCGCGCTGCTGGACGAGGCGCTGCCGTGGCGCGGCGAGGGCCGTACGCGGCGGGCCGCGGTGTCGGCGTTCGGGATCAGCGGCACCAACGCGCACGTGATCGTGGAGCAGCCCCCGGCGGACGAGCAGGAGCCCGCG
>NZ_JACBXC010001277.1 GCF_013870535.1 Streptomyces phytophilus
CCCGCCCGGGACACGGCGAGGGTATGGGCGACATCGGCGGGATCCGTCTCCGGATGCCGTTCGACGTACGCCGCCAGCCGCTCCCCCTGGGCCGCCAGGCCCGCAGGGCACTTCGCCGACAACGGCCACAGCAACGCGCCCGGACGCACCTCCTCTTCGACAGCCGCCTCCTGCGGAGCCTCCTCCAGGATCACGTGCGCGTTCGTGCCACTGATCCCGAACGACGAAACCGCCGCCCGCCGCGGCCGATCCGCCTCCGGCCACGGGCGCGCCTCGGTCAGGAGGCGTACGGTGCCGGACTCCCAGTCGACGTGCGGGGACGGCTCGTCCGCGTGCAGCGTCCGGGGCAGCTGCCCGTGCCGCAGCGCCAGGACCGTCTTGATGATCCCCGCGACCCCGGCGGCGGCCTGGGCGTGCCCGATGTTCGACTTCACAGAACCGAGCCACAGCGGCCGTTCCGCGGTGTGCCCCTGCCCGTACGTCGCCAGCAGCGCCCGGCCCTCGATGGGGTCGCCCAGCTCCGTGCCCGTGCCGTGCGCCTCCACCGCGTCCACGTCGCCGGGCCCCAGGCCCGCGTTGTCCAGCGCCGCCCAGATGACCTGCTGCTGGGCCGGGCCGCTGGGGGCGGTGAGCCCGTTGCTGGCGCCGTCCTGGTTGACGGCGGAGCCGCGGACCACCGCCAGCACCCGGTGCCCGTGGCGCCGCGCGTCCGACAGCCGCTCCAGCGCGAGGACGCCCACGCCCTCCGCCATCCCCATGCCGTCGGAGCCCGCAGCGAACGCCTTGCACCGCCCGTCCGCCGCGAGCGCGCCCTGCTTGCCGAACTCCACGAACGTGCCCGGCGTGTACATCACCGTCGCCCCGCCCGCGAGCGCGAGGTCGCTCTCGCCGGAGCGCAGCGACTGCGCCGCCAGGTGCAGCGTGACCAGGGACGTCGAGCAGGCCGTGTCGACCGTGACGGCGGGGCCCGAGAGCCCGAGCGTGTACGCGATCCGCCCCGACGCCACACTCGCCACCGACCCGGTGACCAGGTGCCCCCCGACCGACCCGGGGGCATACTCCAGCGGCGCCCCGTACTCGTGGTAGTTCCGGCCGACGAAGACCCCGGCCTTCGCCTCCTCCAGCCCCGCCGGGTCGATCCCGGCGTGCTCCAGCGCCGCCCAGGCGCTCTCCAGCAGCAGCCGCTGCTGCGGCTCCATCGCCAGCGCCTCGCGCGGCGAGATCCCGAAGAACTCCGCGTCGAACCCGGCCGCGTCGGCGAGGAAGCCGCCCTCCCGCACCGTCGTCGTACCGCCCGGGCCGGAGCCGAAGAGGCGCTCCAGGTCCCAGCCGCGGTCCGTCGGGAACGGGCCGATGGCGTCGCGTTCCTCGACGAGGAGCCGCCACAGGTCGTCGGGCGAGGCGACCCCGCCGGGGAAGCGGCAGGCCATGCCGACGATCGCGATCGGCTCCGCGGCCCGGTCCTCGACCTCCTGGAGGCGCCGCCGGGCCTTGCGCAAGTCCACGGTGACCCGCTTGAGATAGTCGCGGAGCTTGGCTACGTCCTCGGCCATGGCGCGTCCTTCACGTCGTGCGGCGGTCGGGCGGTGGATACGGCGGTCGGCATGGGTCTCACGCCTCAGCCGTCGCGGAGTTCGCGGTCGATGAGGTCGAACATCTCCTCGTCGCTGACGAGATCGAGATCGTCGTCGGCGGCGCC
>NZ_JACBXC010001278.1 GCF_013870535.1 Streptomyces phytophilus
TCGCGGCGGAACCGGGTGCGGAACTCGTCGTCGTGCGCGAAGTGCGGGTGGACGACCTTGACGGCCACGGTGGCCCCGCCCGGGCTGCGGCCCAGGAAGACCCGGCCCATGCCGCCGGAGCCGAGCCTGCCGAGCACCCGGTACGGGCCCACGGCCTCCGGATCACCGCTCTGTACTGGCTGCATGGACTCCCCCCGGACCCGCCTCTCCTACGGTCCCTCGTACACCCGCCCTGTGGCGGGAACAGCTTAGGGCGCCCCCGCCGCCGGCAGCAGCCGCACCCGCGCCTCGTCCGGGAAGCCGGCCCTGCGGGCGAACTCGTCGATGCCCTCCAGCTGCGCGGGGCCCAGCCTGAAGTCCAGCGTGCGGAAGTACCGTTCGAGCAGCGGCGGGTCGAACGACTCCCACCGCGCCGCCTGCTCCGCGACCTTGTCAACCTCCGCGAGCGACAGGTCGCGGGAGTCGAGGAACGCCCGGTGCACGTTCGCCACCAGCTCCGGTTCGCGGGCGAGGAAGTCGCGGCGTACGGCCCACACGGCGAAGACGAACGGCAGCCCGGTCCAGTCCTTCCACATCTGACCGAGGTCGTGGACGTGCAGCCCGAGCCGCGGGGCGTCGTGCAGCGAGGCGCGCAGGGCGGCGTCCCCGATGAGCACGCCGGCCTGCGCCTCGCGCATCATCAGGGAGAGGTCGGGCGGGCAGGAGTAGTAGTCGGGCGCGACGGAGTACTGCTCGTCGATCAGAAGCTCGGCCAGGCGCACGGAGGTGCGCGAGGTGGAGCCGAGCGCCACGCGCTCCCGGTCCAGATCCGCCAGCGGCCGCTGCGAGACGATCACGCAGGACATCACGGGTCCGTCGCAGCCGACGGCGATGTCGGACAGGGCGACGAGGTCGTCGGCGTGTCGCAGGTATTCGACGAGGGTGACGGGGGCGATGTCCAGCTCCCCGTCGACGAGCTGCTCGCTGAGCCGTTCCGGGGTGTCCTTCGAAAGCTCCAGGTCGAGCAGGCTGCCCGTACGGGCGAGGCCCCAGTAGAGGGGGACGCAGTTCAGGAACTGGATGTGGCCGACTCGCGGCCGTCGCCTAGCTCCTGCGTCAGGAGGTGGTGCTGTCACGGCTCCGAGGCTAGCCCCAGCCCCGCCCGCACGTGGGTACGGGGGCTCACCGGAGCGTGATCTTCTCCCTACCGGGGAGGGCCCGCGCGTGCTAGGCTCAACCGCAAGTTGCAGTTTGGTTTCCTTGCAGTACCGTGCCTGCGGAGATTGTGACGCCGCAGGCATGTGTCGTTTTCAGGCTTCTTCGAGGCTCTGGGGCAGGGCGACCCTTTGGCCCAAGGAGGGCTCATGGCTACCGGAACCGTCAAGTGGTTCAACGCTGAAAAGGGCTTCGGCTTCATCGCCCAGGACGGCGGCGGTCCCGATGTCTTCGTCCACTACACCGCTATCAACGCCCAAGGCTTCCGCTCGCTCGAAGAGAACCAGCAGGTGACCTTCGACGTGCAGCAGGGCCCGAAGGGTCCGCAGGCGGCGAACGTCTCCCCGTCGTGACGTTCGCTCCACGCTGACCTGAGAAACCCCCGCCCTCCTGGTGGGGGTTTTCTCATGCCCGGGTGTCGGTGGGGCCGGATACGGTGGGCCCTATATGAACGACGTGGAGACGGGCACGGAGCCCGGGCACGAGACAGCGGACAGGGCGGCC
>NZ_JACBXC010001279.1 GCF_013870535.1 Streptomyces phytophilus
GTCCTGGGACCGGGACATCGACGCCCTCGAAGCCGAACTGCTCGCCGCCCGGCAGCCCGTCCGCGACGTCGCCCTGCCCGCCTCCCTCACCGCCTCGCAGCTCCTGCGGCTCGCCGCCGATCCCGGGGAGTTCACGCGGGAGCTGGCCCGGCCCATGCCCCGTCCGCCGATGCCCGCCGCGCGGCGCGGGACGCGGTTCCACGCCTGGGTCGAGTCGCGGTTCGAGGCCCTGCCGCTGCCCATGCTCGGCCCCGACGAGCTGCCCGGCGGCGCGGAGGACGCCCCGGAGATCGCCGACGAGCGGGAGCTGGCCGCGCTCAAGGAGGCGTTCGAGCGGTCCCCGTACGCCCAGCGCACCCCGTACCGCCTGGAGGCCCCCTTCCAGATCGGCCTCGCCGGCCGCCTCGTCCGCGGGCGCATCGACGCCGTGTACCGCGCGCCCGGCGGCGGCTACGAGATCGTCGACTGGAAGACCGGCCGCAGCGGCAGCGCCGACCCCCTCCAGCTCGCCGTCTACCGCCTCGCCTGGGCCGAGCAGGAGCGGCTGCCGCTCGCCGACGTCACCGCCGCCTTCCTCTACGTACGCACCGGGGAGATCGTGCGTCCCGCCACACTGCCGGGCAGAGCGGAGCTTGAGGCCCTGCTGTCCGGCCGGACGGATTAGGCTCGGGGGCATGAGCATCACCCCCGGCAGCGTCGCCGACCCTTCGGTGTACCTGCGGGACGAGCGCGCGGGGGCCGTGTGCGGCGCGGCGGAAGGGGAGCAGCAGTGACCACGGGCATCGACCGGGCGGCCTCAGGGCCGGTCTCCTTCACGGCGGACAGCGGCGTCGACCGCGCCGCCCACCACCGCATCGACGAGGCGTGGCTGGCGGCCGCCTGGAGCCATCCGACGACCCGCGTCTTCGTGGTCTGCGAGGGGCAGGTGCTCATCGACGACACCGCGGAAGGCGGCACGCAGCTGGTCACGACGCCCGCGTTCGAGGCCCCGCCGACCGAGCAGCACCGCTACTTCCTCGGCACCGATTCCGGCGGCGTGCGCTACTTCGCGCTGCAGAAGGACTCGCTGCCCGGCCGCATGGACGACACCGCGCGCCCCGCGGGGCTGCGCGAGGCGGGGCTGCTGCTCTCGGAGCAGGACGCCGGGCTGATGGTGCACGCCGTCGCGCTGGAGAACTGGCAGCGGCTGCACCGCTTCTGCTCGCGCTGCGGTGAGCGTACGGTCATCGCCGCCGCGGGCCATATCCGCCGCTGCCCGGCGTGCGGCGCGGAGCACTACCCGCGGACGGACCCCGCCGTGATCATGGCCGTGACGGACCCGGAGGACCGGATCCTGCTGGGCCGCCAGGTGCACTGGCCGGAGGGGCGCTTCTCGACGCTCGCGGGCTTCGTCGAGCCCGGCGAGTCGCTGGAGCACGCGGTGCGGCGGGAGGTCTTCGAGGAGGCGGGGGTGGTGGTCGGCGACGTGGAGTACGTGGCCAGCCAGCCGTGGCCGTTCCCGTCGAGCCTGATGGTGGGCTTCCTCGCGCGCGCGGCGGACGCCGAGGGCGCGCAGATCCGGGTGGACGGCGAGGAGCTGCACGAGGCGCGCTGGTTCTCGCGCGAGGAGCTGGGCGCCGCGTACGAGACGGGCGAGGTGCTGCCGCCGTACGGGATCTCGATCGCGGGGCGGCTGATCGAGCTGTGGTACGGCTCG
>NZ_JACBXC010000128.1 GCF_013870535.1 Streptomyces phytophilus
GACCTGCTCGGCGAGACCCTCGTCCGCCAGGACGGGCCGGAACTGCTGGAACTCGTCGAGCGCGTACGCGCCCTCACCCGCACCGACGGCGAGGCCGCCGCCGAGCTGCTGCGCACCGTCGACCTGGAGACCGCCGCCCGGCTCGTGCGCGCCTTCTCCACCTACTTCCACCTCGCCAACGTCACCGAGCAGGTGCACCGCGGCCGCGAGTTCCGCGCCCGCCGCGCCGCGGAGGGCGGCAACCTCGCCCGCACCGCCGACATGCTCAAGGACGCCGACCCCGCCCACCTGCGCGAGACCATCGCCAGCCTCGGCGTACGCCCCGTCTTCACCGCGCACCCCACCGAGGCCGCCCGCCGCTCCGTCCTCACCAAGCTGCGCGACGTCGCCCGCCTCCTCGAAGCCGACGAGGGCAAGTCCGCCGCCGACCGCCGCCGCTGCGACCGCCGCCTCGCCGAGGACATCGACCTCATCTGGCAGACCGACGAACTGCGCGTCGTCCGCCCCGAGCCCGCCGACGAGGCCCGCAACGCCATCTACTACCTCGACGAGCTCAACCGCGGCGCCGTCGGCGACGTCCTCGAAGACCTCGCCGCCGAACTGGAGCGCGTCGGCGTCGACCAGTCCGCCGTACTGCCGCCCGGCACCCGCCCGCTGACCTTCGGCACCTGGATCGGCGGCGACCGCGACGGCAACCCCAACGTCACCCCCCAGGTCACCTGGGACGTACTCCTCCTCCAGCACGAACACGGCATCACCGAGGCCATCGGCCACGTCGACGACCTCCGCTCCGCCCTGTCCAACTCCATCCGCAACGGCGGCGCCACCGACGAACTCCTCGCCTCCGTCCAGCACGACCTGGAGCTGCTCCCCGAGATCAGCCCCCGCTACAAGCGGCTCAACGCCGAGGAGCCCTACCGGCTCAAGGCCACCTGCATCCGCCAGAAGCTCCTCAACACCCGCCGCCGCCTCGCCGACGGCAGCGCCCACGTGCCCGGCCGCGACTACCTCGGCACCACGCAGCTCATCGACGAACTCACCCTCGTCCAGACCTCGCTGCGCGCCCACCGCGGCTCCCTCGTCGCCGACGGCCGTCTCGAACGCACCATCCGCACCATCGCCGCCTTCGGCCTCCAGCTCGCCACCATGGACGTACGCGAACACGCCGACGCCCACCACCACGCCCTCGGCCAGCTCTTCGACCGGCTCGGCGAGGAGTCCTGGCGCTACCTCGACATGCCCCGCGACTACCGCCGCGGCCTCCTCGCCAGGGAACTGCGCTCCCGCCGCCCGCTGGCCCCCACCCCCGCGCCCCTCGACGAGGCCGGCACCAAGACCCTCGGCGTCTTCGAAACCGTCAAGAAGGCCATCGACGCCTTCGGCCCCGAGGTCATCGAGTCGTACATCATCTCCATGTGCCAGGGCGCCGACGACGTCTTCGCCGCCGCCGTCCTCGCCCGCGAGGCCGGCCTCGTCGACCTGCACGCCGGCTGGGCGAAGATCGGCATCGTGCCGCTGCTGGAGACCACCGACGAACTGAAGATCGCCGACGACCTCCTCGACGCCATGCTCTCCGACCCCTCCTACCGGCGGCTCGTCTCCCTGCGCGGCGACGTCCAGGAGGTCATGCTCGGCTACTCCGACTCCTCCAAGTTCGGCGGCATCACCACCTCCCAGTGGGAGATCCACCGCGCCCAGCGCCGGCTGCGCGACGTCGCCCACCGGCACGGCGTACGGCTGCGCCTCTTCCACGGCCGCGGCGGCACCGTCGGCCGCGGCGGCGGCCCCACCCACGACGCGATCCTCGCCCAGCCCTGGGGCACCCTCGAAGGCGAGATCAAGGTCACCGAGCAGGGCGAGGTCATCTCCGACAAGTACCTCGTGCCGTCCCTGGCCCGGGAGAACCTCGAACTGACCGTCGCCGCCACCCTCCAGGCATCCGCCCTGCACACCGCGCCCCGGCAGTCCGTCGAGGCGCTCACCCGCTGGGACGCCGCCATGGACGTCGTCTCCGACGCCGCCCACGCCGCGTACCGCAGGCTCGTCGACGACCCCGACCTGCCGGCCTACTTCTTCGCCTCCACCCCCGTCGACCAGCTCGCCGAACTGCACCTCGGCTCCCGGCCCTCCCGCCGCCCCGACACCGGCGCGGGCCTCGACGGGCTGCGCGCCATCCCCTGGGTCTTCGGCTGGACCCAGTCCCGGCAGATCGTCCCCGGCTGGTTCGGCGTCGGCTCCGGGCTCCGCGCCGCACGCGAGGCCGGACTCGACGCCGTCGTGGACGAGGCGTACGAGCACTGGCACTTCTTCCGCAACTTCCTCGCCAACGTCGAGATGACCCTCGCCAAGACCGACCTGCGGATCGCCCAGCACTACGTCGACACCCTCGTGCCCGACGAGCTGAAGCACATCTACGCCGCCATCGAGGCCGAACACGAACTGACCGTCAGCGAGGTGCTGCGCATCACCGGCGAGACGGAGCTGCTGGAGGCCAACCCGGTGCTCCAGCAGACGTTCCGCATCCGCGACGCCTACCTCGACCCGATCTCGTACCTCCAGGTCACGCTGCTCGGCCGGCAGCGCGAAGCCGCCGAACGCGGCGAGGCCCCGGACCCCCTGCTGGGCCGGGCACTGCTCCTGACGGTCAACGGCGTCGCCGCGGGCCTCCGCAACACGGGGTGACCACCGGTCCGGGCGGCGTTTGACCCGCCCACCGTGACCGTGCTGCGCACGGCGCGGTGGGCGGTCCCGCAGGGCGCGTCAGGCGCCGGGCGGGGGTTGCGCCCCTGATCGGCTCCGGCCCCCCGGCCCCGGTCAGCCGTTGTACGTGTTCTGGGCCCGCTCCAGGCCCTCCGCGACCAGCGCCTCCACGGCATCCGCCGTGCGGTCCACGAAGTAGTCGAGATCCTTGCGCTCCGCGGCGGAGAAGTCCTTCAGCACGTAGTCCGCCACCTCCATCCGCCCCGGCGGCCGCCCCACACCGAACCGCACCCGCAGATACTCCCGGCCCAGCGACTTCGACAGCGACTTCAGCCCGTTGTGCCCGTTGTCCCCGCCGCCGAGCTTCAGCCGCAGCGTGCCGTACTCCAGATCCAGCTCGTCATGGACGACGACCATCCGCTCCAGCGGCACCTTGTAGAAACCCGCCAGCGCCCCGACCGGCCCCCCCGACAGGTTCATGTACGTCATCGGCTTCGCCAGCACGATCCGCCGGCTCGCCGGCCCCGGCGGACCCAGCCGCGCCTCCACCACCTGCGCCCGCGCCTTGTGCGCCTTGAACCGGCCGCCGACGCGCTCCGCCAGCAGATCCGCGACCATGAACCCCACGTTGTGCCGGTTGCCCGCGTACCCCGGGCCCGGATTGCCCAGACCCACGACGAGCCACGGCTGCGCTGCGTCCGACATCTGCCGGCCCTCCCGGGATACGTGTGCCTGCCCGTAAGGAAACGGGGGGCGGGCCCGTACGACCCGCCCCCCGCCCCCTCACTCCTCCGACTTGCCCTCGTCGCCCGCGGCCTCGCCCTCGGCCGCCTCGCCCTCCGCCGCCGGCTCCTCCGCCTGCGGCGAGACCACGTGCAGCACCGGGTCCTCGCCGTCCACCGCCAGCGTCACCCCGGCCGGCAGCTTCACGTCCTTCGCCGCCACCGTGGCACCCGCCTCCAGGCCCTCGACGCTCACCGTCACGGACTCCGGGATGTTCGTCGCCTCGGCCTCCACCGGCAGCGCGTGCAGCGTGTGCTCCAGCAGGTTCTGGCCCGGCGCCAGATCGCCCTCGACCTGGATCGGCACCTCCACGGTGACCTTCTCGCCGCGCTTCACGACCAGCAGGTCCACGTGCTTGAGCACCCCGGTACGCAGCGGGTCCCGCTGCACGTCCTTCGGGATGACCAGCTCGGACTTGCCGCCCATCTCCAGGCTGATCAGCACGTTCGACGTCTTCAGCGCCATCAGCAGGTTGTAGCTCGGCAGCGCCACGTGCCGCGGCTCGGCGCCGTGGCCGTAGATGACACCCGGAACCTTGTCCTCGCGCCGCAGCCGGCGGGCCGCGCCCTTGCCGGTCTCGGTCCGCGGCTCCGCGGCGATCTTGTACTCGGCCATGACTGCACTCCTCGCAGTAGGTGAAGCTGACGGGACGGTCACCCGGCCGCAATCGGCCTGCTACGAAGAGCGCGTCGATAACGGAGCACCGAACCGGAACCGGACGAACCGGGGCGGCCTCCCTCGCCGAGCAACTCCGGGAGTCTACCCGGCGGCGGGAGGCCGCCCCAAGTCGATCTTCTGCGGAACGGCTACGCGTGCTCGTCGAAGAGGCTGGTCACCGACCCGTCCTCGAACACCTCGCGCACCGCCCGCGCCAGCACCGGCGCCATCGACAGCACCGTGATCTTGTCCAGCTCCAACTCGCTCGCCGTCGGCAGCGTGTTCGTGAAAATGAACTCGCTGACCTTCGACCCCTTCAACCGGTCACCCGCGGGACCCGACAGCACCCCGTGCGTCGCCGCCACGATCACGTCCTCCGCACCGTTCGCGAACAACGCGTCCGCCGCCGCACAGATCGTGCCCCCGGTGTCCACCATGTCGTCCACCAGCACGCACACCCGGCCGGCCACGTGCCCGACGACCTCGTGCACCGTCACCTGGTTCGCCACATCCGGATCCCGGCGCTTGTGCACGATCGCCAGCGGCGCACCCAGCCGGTCGCCCCACCGGTCCGCCACCCGCACCCGCCCCGCGTCCGGCGAGACCACCGTCAGCTTCGACCGGTCCGTCTTCGACGCCACGTAGTCCGCCAGCACCGGCAGCGCGAACAGGTGGTCCACCGGGCCGTCGAAGAAACCCTGGATCTGATCCGTGTGCAGATCCACCGTCAGGATCCGGTCCGCACCCGCCGTCTTCAGCAGATCCGCGATCAGCCGCGCCGAAATCGGCTCCCGGCCCCGGTGCTTCTTGTCCTGGCGCGCATAGCCGTAGAAGGGGACGATCGCGGTGATGCTCCGCGCGGAGGCACGTTTCAGCGCATCCACCATGATCATCTGTTCCATGATCCACTGATTGATGGGCGTCGTGTGACTCTGCATCACAAAACAGTCGGCCCCCCGCGCCGACTCCTGGAAACGGACGTAGATCTCACCATTGGCGAAGTCGAACGCCTTCGTAGGTACGAGGCCCACACCCAACTGGTGCGCGACCTCCTCGGCAAGCTCGGGGTAGCCACGGCCGGTGAAAAGCATCAGCTTCTTCTGGCCGGTCGTCTTGATCCCGGTCACAGCACGTTCTCCTCGGTATCGGGGCAGGCGGCCGGGCGGGCGGCCGGTCGGATGTCCTACTCACCGTACGCCCCGAACGCCCCCACCACCCACGCCCTCACCCCGCCTGACCGGGCCCCTCGTCCCCCTCCGCACCCTCCCCGCGCGCCGCCTCCGCCGCCCGCGCCGCCGCACTCCCCGGCCGCTTACGGGCCACCCAGCCCTCGATGTTGCGCTGCTGACCCCGCGCCACCGCCAGCGAACCCGGCGGCACATCCTTCGTGATCACCGACCCCGCGGCCGTATACGCGCCATCCCCGATTGTGACCGGCGCAACAAGCATGTTGTCCGCACCCGTACGGCAATGACTCCCGATCGTCGTGTGATGCTTCGCCACCCCGTCGTAGTTGACGAACACACTCGCGGCACCGATGTTCGTGTACTCGCCGATCGTCGCGTCCCCCACATACGACAGATGCGGCACCTTCGTCCCCGCACCCACATCCGCGTTCTTCATCTCCACATACGTCCCCGCCTTGGCCCCCGCGCCCAGCCGCGTCCCCGCCCGCAGATACGTGTACGGACCCACACTCGCCCCCGCACCGATCTCCGCCCCGTCCGCAACCGTGTTGAGCACCCGCGCCCCCGCACCCACCACCGTGTCCGTCAACGTGCACCCCGGCCCCACCTCGGCACCCGCCCCCAGCCGCGTCGCCCCCAGCAGCTGCGTCTGCGGCAGCACCACCGCATCCGGCTCGAACGCCACCCCCACGTCCAACCACGTCGACGCCGGATCCACCACCGTCACCCCCGCCAGCATCGCGTCACGCAGCAGACTGTCGTTCAGCAGCCGGCGCGCCTCCGCCAACTGCACACGGTTGTTGATGCCCAGGATCTCCCGGTGATCGGCAGCCGACGACGCACCCACCCGGTGACCCGCCGAACGCAGGATCCCCAGCACATCGGTCAGATACTCCTCACCCTGACTGTTGTCCCGCCGCACCTGCGTCAACGCCGACGCCAGCAGCTTCGCGTCGAACGCGAACACCCCCGAATTGATCTCCCGGATTTCCCGCTGCGCCGCCGAGGCGTCCTTGTGCTCCACGATCCCCGTCACGGCCCCCGTCGCGCCCTCCCGCACGATCCGCCCGTACCCGGTCGCGTCCGGCACCTCCGCGGTCAGCACGGTCACGGCGTTCCCGTCGGCGGCATGCGCCCCGGCCAGCCGGCCCAGGGTCTCCCCGGCCAGCAGCGGCGTGTCACCGCACACCACCACCACGGTCCCGTCCAGCGCCACCCCGTCCCCGGCCAACTCCTCCAACGCGATCCGCACGGCGTGCCCGGTCCCGTTCTGCTGCTCCTGCACCACGGCCCGCGCGTGGGGCGCGATCTCCCCGAGATGCGCGCTGACGGCCTCCCGGCCGTGCCCCACGACGACGACGAGATGCTCGGGGTCCAGCTCTCCGGCGGCGGCGACGACGTGCCCGACGAGCGAGCGACCACAGATGCGGTGCAGGACCTTGGGGGTCGCGGACTTCATACGGGTGCCTTCGCCCGCGGCGAGTACGACGACGGCTGCGGGGCGGTTCGCGGTCACGTGAGGTGTCCTTACGCAGGCGGAATCGGGGATACGGGCAGGATACCGAGGGGGTACGCGGGGGTAATGCAAACGGGCCCCGGCGATTGCCGGGGCCGGAAGTCGATTCGTAGGCTCCCCTGCCTGGACTCGAACCAGGAACAAATCATCCAAAGTGACCCGTGTTGCCGATTACACCACAGGGGATGGCTAATCAGGCCAAAACGGACAGTTCCTCGGTCCGCTGCCTGGCGGCCACCACTATGCCGTACCACCACCCCTCAATGCGACGGTAGAGATCCGCACCTTGCAGGACGCGCACCACGAGGCAGCCCCGGTAGCCCTCACCCACGTTCTTGCGCACGGTTGCCGGATTGTGCTTCTTGAGGGTCGTCCTGTCGAAGTGGGACGGGTCGCCGCCCACGTGCCCGGCCCAGAAGCGTTCGGCCGCGCCCACGTCCGCGGACTCGTGGATCATCAGGCGGAAACGCAACCGCTCGGGTTCGATGCCGAGTAGCAGCAGCCAGGCGAGGTAGAGCGTGATCATGTCGGGGTCGCTGTTGACGAAGACCGCCGACTCGTCACGCCGGTGGGGCTTGCTCTTGGTCCCCTCGGACCAGTAGAGGCCCACGCCGACCAGGAACAGCTCCCTGTCGGTGAGCCGGCCGATCTCGCGGGTCGCCGCGTCCTTCGTCCGCTGTCTCTCCGTCTCCCGTCTGCGCAGCGTCGCCTCCCAGCCGCGCCGCGCGATCGCCGACGCCTCCTCGCGGGTGCGGGGCGGCGGCTTCGGGAGGTCGCGTACCCACAGGGAGATCGAGCTTTTCGAGCAGCCCAGCTCCAGTTGGATCTGGTCGTACGTCCTGCCCTGCCTCCGCAGTTCGCGGGCCCTTGCCCGCAGGTCGTCCTTCGCCCGCGGGCGCTTCGTCCACTCCGGGGGCGGTTCGCCTTCCAGGAGGCGGTTGAGCAGGTCGTTGTTGCCGACTTTCAGGTGGTCGCGGATCTGTCTGCGGCTCAGGCCCTCCCTGCGCAGGGCCACCGCCCGGTCGCGTAGGTCCTCGAAGGTCGCCGTGCCGGTGAGCAGGCCGCCCGTGCCGTCGCCCGGGCGGCGTTGTGGTGCGTGGGTCATGGCGACCAGCCTCGCCGGGGGCCGGGGCGGCGGATGCGAATATTCGGTCGATTCACCAGTTCGGTGCTTACCTGGCGGTTTCGTGTGCGTTCGAACGCGTTGCGTGCTGTTGAACCCGGAGCCTGTTCCCGCGCGATCGGCCCTTACGCTGGTTGGTATGACCGCGTCGGGGGAAGCCGTGAGCGAGGTCTCCGGGGGGCGGAGGCCGGTCTGGTGGTGGGCGCGGCGCCGGTCGATGGTGCTGGATGTGGTGCTGGCGCTGGCGTCGGCCGCGGAGTGTGCGGTGCAGGGGGTGCCGTTCTCGCGGGATGCCGGGCTGCCGGTGGGGTTCGGGATCGTGCTGGGGGTCGTCGCGGGGAGCGCGCTCGTGCTGCGGCGGCGGTGGCCGATCGTCCCGGTGCTGGTGGCCATGGCCGTCACGCCCGCGGAGATGGGCTTCCTGCTGAACATCGTCGGCCTCTACACGCTGGCCGCCTCCGACATCCCCCGGCGTATCACCGCGGCGCTGGCCGGGATGTCCGTGTCTGCCGTGATCATTGTCACGTTCGTGCAGATGTACCAGACCTTCGAGGAGCACGACCGGGACTCGCCGTTCGTGCTGGCCGCGCTCGTCGCCCTGCTGATGTCGGTGGGGGTGACGCTGCCGCCGCTGCTGTTCGGGCTGTACGTGGGCGCGCGGCGCCGGCTCGTGGAGAGTCTGCGGGAGCGGGCGGACGGGCTGGAGCGGGAGTTGTCGCTGCTGGCGGAGCGGGCGGAGGAGCGCGCGGTGTGGGCGCGGCGTGAGGAGCGCACGCGGATCGCGCGGGAGATGCACGACGTGGTGGCGCACCGGGTGAGTCTGATGGTGGTGCACGCGGCGGCGCTGGAGCGGGTGGCGCTCAACGATCCGGAGAAGGCGGCGCGGAACGCGGCGCTGGTCGGGGACATGGGGCGGCAGGCGCTGACGGAGCTGCGGGAGATGCTGGGCGTGCTGCGGATGCCGGCGGGGTCGGTGACGTCGGCGTCGGGGAGCGGACCG
>NZ_JACBXC010001280.1 GCF_013870535.1 Streptomyces phytophilus
GTATCCGCGACATCCAGGGCGACACCCGGATATCCCCGCTCGCCGGGCAGCAGGTGAGCGCCGTGCCCGGCACCGTCACCGCCGTCCGCGCCTTCGGCTCCGCCCGCGGCTTCTGGCTCCAGGACCCCCGGCCCGACGCGGACCCCGCCACCAGCGAGGCCGTCTTCGTCTTCACCGGCTCCACCACCCCCGGCGTCGCGCCCGGCGACGCGGTCGAGGTCTCCGGCGCCGTCACCGAGTACTACCCCGGCGGCAAGGACGCCGGGCTGCAGTCCGTCACCGAGCTGACCGGCGCCACGTGGACCGTCGTCTCCTCCGGCAACCCGCTGCCCGGCGCCTTCGTGCTCCGTGACGCCACCGTCCCGGCCCGGTTCGCCCCCGACGCGGCCGGCGGCGGCATCGAGGACCTGCGGCTGCGCCCCGGCTCGTACGCGCTCGACCGCTACGAGTCGCTGGAGGGCATGCGGGTCGCGGTGCGCGACGCCCGGGTCGTCGGGCCGACCACGGAGTTCGACGAGCTGTGGGTGACCGCCGAGCCCGCGCACAACCGCACCGCCCGCGGCGGCGTGCTGTACGCCGGCTACCGCGACCCCAACGGCGGCCGGCTCAAGGTCGCCTCCCTCATCCCGTTCGCCGAGCGCCCCTTCCCCGTCCTGGACGTCGGCGACCGCCTCGGCGGCACCACCGAAGGACCGCTCGACTACGACCAGTTCGGCGGCTACGAACTCCAGGCCACCGCCCTCGGCACCGAGCGGCGGACCGGCCCGGAACCCGAGTCCACCCGCCCGCAGCGCGACGCGGAGCTGGCGGTGGCCACGTACAACGTGGAGAACCTCTCCGCCCGCGACGGCGCCGCGAAGTTCGAGCGGCTGGCCCGCGCCCTCGTCGACGGCCTCGCCTCCCCCGACATCGTCGCGCTCCAGGAGGTCCAGGACGACAACGGCGCCACCGACGACGCCGTGACCGGCGCCGACGCCACCCTGCGCAAGCTGACCGACGCGATCGCCACCGCCGGCGGTCCCGCGTACGAGTGGCGCCAGATCGACCCCGCGGACGACGCCGACGGCGGCCGGCCGGGCGGCAACATCCGCGTCGCGTTCCTGTACGACCCCGAGCGGGTGTCCTTCACCGACCGGCCCGGCGGCGACGCCACGACGCCCGTCGCGGTCACCGGTGACGGCGGCGCCCCGGCGCTGTCCGCCTCCCCGGGGCGTATCGCCCCCGGCGACCCGGCCTGGAACGACAGCCGCAAGCCGCTCGCCGGCGAGTTCACCTTCCGCGGCCGTACGGTCTTCGTCGTCGCCAACCACTTCAGCTCCAAGGGCGGCGACCAAGCGCTCGACAGCCGCTTCCAGCCGCCCGCGCGCGGCTCGGAGGAGCAGCGGATCGCGCAGGCCGAGGCGGTCAACGGGTTCGTACGGGACGTGCTCGCCGTGGACCGCAGGGCAGGCGTCGTCGTCGCCGGGGACATCAACGACTTCCCCTTCTCCCCCGCCGTCGAGCGGCTGACCGCCGATCGCGCACTGGTCGACCTGGTGAACGGGCTGCCGCGCGCCGAGCGCTACGGGTACGTCTTCAACGGCAACTCCCAGGTGCTGGACCACATCCTGACCAGCCCCGCACTGGCGGCCCGGGCGGACTACGACATCGTCCACCTCAACGCCGAGTACGCCGACCAGGCCAGCGACCACGA
>NZ_JACBXC010001281.1 GCF_013870535.1 Streptomyces phytophilus
CACAGCACCGCCAGCGAGGCGAGCCCCAGCAGGACGGCGCCGGTCTGCACATAGCCGAGGCCCAGCCGGGTGAAGGAGCGGGCCTCGCGCGCCGGCCGCAGGTCGTCACTGCCGGTGTCGAACTCGGAGGCCAGGTCCCAGGACACCCCGTCCGCCGTGTTCCGCAGCGCCGAGGCGGCGCTCTCCTCCCGGCCGGAGAAGAGCGCGGGCCCGACCTCCGCGAGCGCCGTGGCCAGGTCGCCGACGCCGAGCGAGGCGAGCAGCCGGGGGCGCAGCTCCGCCCGCTCGTCCGCGGGGACCGCCCGGAGCACCGTGTCGGTGGCGGTCCGCACCTGCGCCTCGGTGAGGTCGAGCGTCGGCAGCCCCTCGGGGCGCTCGCCGTCCGCGATCCGGTTCACGGCCTCGCCCAGGTCGGACTGGAAGGCGGAGTAGTCGGGGGCGGGCTTGTCCTGGAGGTTCGCGACGACGTCGGCGAAGTGGACGTTGCCCACGGCGCCCAGGTTGTCGAGCACCGGTCGCAGGTCGATGTCCAGCGTCAGCTCGTCCTTCTCGCCGCGCAGGTACGCCACCGCGTCGGCGATGACGCCCTCGGCGAGGGCCCGGGCGGTGGTCGGCGGCAGGACCGTCTTCAGGTTGGAGGTGACCACGGCCTCGGGCACGGGCAGCCGGGCGAGCAGGTCGCGGGTGACGCCCGATGCCTCGGGGTCCACGAGCACCTCGTCGTAGAGCCGGTCGTAGGCGTGCTCCCGGTCGAGCGCGGCCCGGTAGAAGCCCGCGTCGGCGACGGTGGAGCGGGCCGTACCGGCGATGACGAGCACCGCCGTGGCGAGCGCCGCGACCACGAAGGCGAGCCACCGCAGGACGGCGGCGTCCCGCGGCGGCGCGGCCTCGCCGACCCGCCGTACCACGCGGGCGAGCCGGGCTCTGAGCTTGTCGAACGGGGTCATACGCTTCCTGCCTGCTGGTGCCCCTTGAGCCTACGGGCTGCGCGCGGGAAACGCCCCGGCCGCGGTGATCGCACCCCCCCGCCGGGCGCGGACCGGGGCCGGGAAGCGGGGTCAGGAGGCGCCGTCAGGGGGCGGCGGGGGCCAGGAAGTCCCGCGGGGCCAGTGCCCGGGCCACGATGCGGGTGTCGCCGATCCAGCCGTAGAAGCCCTGCCCGAACTTCTCGTCGAACTGCGTGGCCCCGATGACGAACGGCTTGCCGAGGGTGGCGATGCCGGTCGAGCGCTGCGCGGGATTGCGGGCGATCTTCGAGCCGTCCACGTAGACGACCGTGCGGCGGCCGTCGTTGACGACGGCCAGGTGCATCCAGCGGCCCACCGGCAGCGTGTGGCTCCACGAGGTGGGGTCGGCGTCCTGGCGGTGCGGGTAGACGACGTATTGCAGGAAACGCTCGGGGGAGAGGTTGAGGCTGCACGTCGGCTCGTCCGGCGACCAGCCCGTGGTCTTGCCGGCGTCGCCGTTGCGGCCCTCCCAGCTCAGGACGCCCATCCAGGCGTGGTCGCCCTCGAAGGGCTCGGGCAGCCTGACGAACGTCTCGATCGTGTAGCCGGAGGTGAACTTCTCGCTGTTGAGGGGCGCGCCCGCCGCCGTGGTCAGGACCGCGCCGCGGTCCGGGCCCTTACCGCCGTCGAAGCGCAGGCTCGCGTGCGCCGGCTGGCCCGCGTGGTGGCCGTCCGACCAGGTCA
>NZ_JACBXC010001282.1 GCF_013870535.1 Streptomyces phytophilus
TTCGCCGCCGAGCCCCCGGACGACATCCTCACCCGCGCCGACCCCTTCGCCGACCCGGACCTGCTGCCGGCGGGCCTGCCGTACGGGGCCATGACGCCGGCCCAGCGGGGACAGCTGGAGCGCCTGGTACGCCGCTACCTGGCCCGGGCCCCCGAGGCGTACGCGCGGGAATGCTGGGCGGAGACGGTGGCCCGGGGGCTGGAGGGGCTGTCCTTCGCGTGGGCCGGGGGGCTGGCTCGGGGCGATCGCCACTACTACTGCGTACGCGCGCCGGACTTCCTCATCGAGTACGACAACACCCAGGACGACGGCAACCACGCCCACTCCGTATGGCGCCACGTACGCCACGACTGGGGCCTGGACCTCCTCCGCACCCACTACGAAACGGGCCACAGATGACCACCCCCCGGCCCTCCGCCCCGCTACGAACCGAACGCCTCGCCCTGCGCCCGGCGATGCGCGTGAGCCGAACGGGAAGGCGGGAGGTCCGGGGTACCACTCCGTGCCGACCTCGACGGGTCGGGGTCGAGCAGGGGTGCGGGGTGGTTTGGGGTGATCGGGTTGTGGCGCCAAGTGGGCGACAAGTCGCCGGATAGTCTCAGCCAACCTCCCGGGCCCATCCTGGCTCCCCGCAGCATCGGCCATGGACCGGCAACGGGGCGTCGTACGGGCGATGCCGGGGGCGGTCCGCCTCAGGAGACGACTCGATGGACACGCCACCCAGAATCGCGATCGCCTACCACTCCCGCCGCGGCCATACCCACGTGCTGGCGCAGGCCGTCAGGACCGGCGCCGAGGCGGGAGGCGCGGCGGTGGTGATGGTGCTCGTCGAGGAGATGCAGGAGAGCGACTGGGAGACGCTGGACGCCGCGGACGCGATCGTGTTCGGGGCGCCGACGCTCATGGGGTCGGCCTCCAGCGCGTTCCACGGCTTTGCCGAGTCGACCAGCACGCGCTGGCGTACGGAGTCCTGGAAGGACAAGATCGGGGCCGGGTTCACGCACTCGTCGTGCAAGGCGGGCGACAAGCACAGCACCCTCGGGTACTTCGCGACGCTCGCCGCCCAGCACCAGATGCACTGGGTCAACCTGGGCCTCGCCCCGGGCTGGCACGTCAGCCACGAGAGCGAGAACGACCTCAACCGCCTCGGCTACTTCAACGGCGCCGCCGCGGTCACCATGGGCGACCTCGGCACCGACTTCGTGCACAAGGCCGACACCGCGACCGCCGAGCACCTCGGCACCCGGGTCGCGCGGCACACGGCCGTGGTCCTCGCCGGGCGGGCGGCGCTGGGCTTCGCGTGACGGGACGACCCCGCAGCCATTGGTATCTTTGCCTTAAGTAATGGGTACGAGCGGAAGTCACCATGGCCGTAAGTGATTACACGGGGCAGGCCGCACTCACGGCCGTCGACCTGGTCAACAGCCTGGACGTCATCGTCGGTACGGACCGGCTGCGCACCCCCGAGGACGCGGCCGGGATCCTCGCCCGGCACGGCTGGGACGTCGGCCGCGCCGTGTCCGCCGCCGACCTGGAGCGGCTGCGGCAGCTGCGCCCGCGGCTGCGGTTCGTCTTCGGCGGCACCCCGGTGCACAAGTCCGTCGCCGACCTCAACGCGCTCCTGCGCGACCTGCGCGCACAGCCACACCTCACCGACCACGACGGCGCCTGGCACTGGCACTACGCCCG
>NZ_JACBXC010001283.1 GCF_013870535.1 Streptomyces phytophilus
CGAGGGCGCCGGCGAGCAGCGCCAGGCCGACGACGAGTGCGAACAGCTCCCGGCGGTCCATCACCTCGCCTCCCGCGTCTGCAGGTGCCGCTCCGACGGCGCCACCCCGAACGCCGGCGGGACGGGTTCGCCGGCGTAGAAGAGGCGGTCGCCGGTGCGCCGCGGCAGCGGCGAGAACTCGAACTGGCCGCGGACGATGCGGTCCGAGCTGATCGGCAGGGCGCGGAAGCGGCAGACGGACACCAGTTGGTAGACCTCCCGGCCGCGGGACGACAGCATCACGATCTCGTCGATCTTGCGGGTGCCGTCGGTGTGCCGCGCGAGCTGCACGATCACGTCGACGGCGGAGTTGATCTGGTCGCGCAGCGCCTCGAAGGGCACCTCGACGTCCGACATGGACGCCAGCGTCTGCAGGCGCATCAGCGCGTCCTCGGCGGAGTTGGCGTGCACGGTGGCCAGCGACCCGTCGTGGCCGGTGGACATGGCCTGCAGCATGTCCAGCGTCTCGCCGCCGCGGACCTCGCCGACGATGATGCGGTCGGGGCGCATGCGCAGCGAGTTGCGTACGAGGTCGCGGATGGTGATCCGGCCCTTGCCCTCGACGTTCGGCGGGCGCGACTCCAGCCGGATCACGTGCGCCTGCTGCAACTGCAGCTCCGCGGCGTCCTCGACGGTGATGATGCGCTCGTGCTCGGGGATGAGCCCGGACAGGGAGTTCAGCAGGGTCGTCTTCCCGGCGCCGGTGGCGCCGGAGACGATGACGTTGAACTTCGCCCGGACCAGCCCGGAGAGCAGCAGCAGCGTGTGCTCGTCGAGGGTGCCGAGGCCGATGAGTTCGGCCAGGGTGTACGAGCGCGGGAAGCGGCGGATCGTCAGCGTCGGCCCGGTGAGCGACAGCGGCGGGATGATGACGTTGACGCGCTCGCCGGTGGGCAGGCGGGCGTCGACCATGGGCGTCGACTCGTCCACGCGGCGGTTGACGGTGGAGACGATGCGTTCGATGGTCTGCATCAGCTGTTCGTCGGAGGCGAAGCGCAGCGGCAGCTGCTCGACGCGGCCGGCGCGCTCGACGTAGATCCGGTCGGGGCCGTTGACCATGATCTCGGTGACGCTCGGGTCCTCCAGCAGCGGTTCCAGGATGCCGAGCCCCAGCGCCTCGTCCACGACGCGGCGGATGAGCTGCGAGCGCTCGGCGGTGGAGAGCACGGGGCCCTCGCGGCTGAGGATGTGGCCGAGCACCCGCTCCAGCCGGGAGCGGCGTTCGGCGGGCGACAGCGCCGACATCTCGGCGAGGTCGATCTCCTCCAGGAGCTTGGCGCGGTAGGTGGGGACGAGGGTCTCGCCGTGGCCTTCCGTCGTGTGGTCGGGAGTGGTGATACGGGCCCGCAGGCTCATCGTCAGTCCTCCCCCCGCGGCATGGTCGAGCTGCGCTCGATCGAGCCGAAGTTGCCGATCCCGGGGATGACCGACGGGATCTCGACGCTGGCGGTGACGGTGACCTCGCCGCTGCCGGAGGAGACCTCGAAGCCGGCGTCGAGCCAGTCGCTGATGGACGCCTCCCCGGCGGCGACGGCGGAGGACGGCGGGTCGTCCAGGGACTCCATGCGGGCGGCGGCGCGGGCGGCGGTGCCGGCCTGATCCTCCGGACACTTGGCATTCCGGCCAGTATCGTACGGGGCCGCGC
>NZ_JACBXC010001284.1 GCF_013870535.1 Streptomyces phytophilus
GCCGGGTCAGCGTCGGCGGCGCGGAGGTCCAGCTCACCCGCAAGGAGTTCGATCTGCTCGCGCTGCTCGCGGCGCGCCCCGGCGTGGTGTTCCGGCGGGAGCAGATCATCAGCGAGGTGTGGCGCAGCAGTTGGGAGGGGACGGGCCGGACCCTGGAGGTCCACATCGCCTCCCTGCGCAGCAAGCTCGGCCTGCCGGCGCTCATCGAGACCGTGCGCGGCGTCGGCTATCGCCTCGTGCCCCCGCCGGCCGGCTGAGGCCCTGCCCCGATGCGTACCCGGCTGCTCCCCCTGCTGATCGTGCTCATGGCCGGCATGCTGCTCGCACTCGGTTTCCCGCTGGCCGACCGCATCGCCGGGCAGGAGCAGCAGCGCGTGATCGTGGACCGCATCGACGACACCGCGCGCTTCGCCTCCCTCGCGCAGTACGTCTCCTCCCGCAACGAGAACCGGCCGCCGGCCGAGGACGAGCGGCTGCGTGCGCTGCAGGAGGAGCTGCGCCGCTACCACGAGCTCTACGGCATCCGCGCCGGCGTCTACTACCGCGACCGCACCGCGATGGCCGCCGCCCCCGCCGGCTGGCGGGCCATGGCCCGCGCCGAGGGCGAGCGGGCCTTCTCCGAGTCCATGGCCGGCCGCCGCAGCCACGACCCGGCGCAGGTCTGGCCCTGGCAGGACGACCGCCTCACCGTCGCCTCCCCCGTCGTACGGGACGGGGACGTGGTCGCCGTCGTCGTCACCGACTCGCCCACGGGTGCCATGCGCTCGCGGACCCTCACCGGCTGGCTGTGGCTCGGCGCGGGGATCGCGGCCGCGATGACGGTCGCGGTGGCGGCCGCGTACCGGCTGACCGGCTGGGTGCTCAGGCCCGTACGCGTTCTCGACAAGGCCACCCACGACATCGCCACCGGCAGGCTGAAGTCCCGCGTCGCCCCGGCCGGCGGGCCGCCGGAGCTGCGCCGCCTCGCCGGTTCCTTCAACGAGATGGCCGACAACGTCGAGGACGTGCTGGAAAAGCAGCGCACCTTCGTCGCCGACGCCTCCCACCAGCTGCGCAACCCGCTCTCCGCGCTGCTGCTGCGCATCGAGCTGCTGCGCCTGGAGGCGCCGCACGCCGCGGCGGAGATCGAGTCGGTGCAGGCGGAGGGCACCCGGCTGGCCCGGGTGCTGGACGACCTGCTGGACCTGGCGCTGGCCGAGCACTCCCCCGCCGACCTGCGGGTGACCGACGTGGCCCGGCTGGCGTCCGAGCGGGTGGCGAGCTGGCGCCCCCTGGCCGAGGGACAGGACGTACGGCTGTTCCTGTCCGGCGCCCCGGCCGTGACCGGCTGGGCGGACCCGGTGGCGCTGTCCAGCGCGCTGGACGCGGTGGTGGACAACGCCGTGAAGTTCTCGCCGCAGGGCGGCGAGGTGGAGGTCCGGGTCGCCGCGGACGGCGACGAGGTGACGGTCGCGGTCGCCGACGGCGGGCCGGGGCTCACCGACGAGGAGCTGGGCCGCGTCGGCGACCGCTTCTGGCGCAGCGGACGGCATCAGAACGTCTCCGGCTCGGGTCTGGGGCTGTCCATCGTCCGGGCGCTGCTGGCCGCGGGCGGGGGACGCATCTCGTACGAGCGCAACGAGCCGCGGGGGCTCCGGGTGACGATCGCGGTGCCGCGCAGCGCGCCGGAGGACGGCGGCCA
>NZ_JACBXC010001285.1 GCF_013870535.1 Streptomyces phytophilus
TACGGGGCCGGCCGCCGGCCCCGTACCGTGGAATCTCCCCGACGCCGGGCCCGGCGGCCACCGCCGTGGCTGCTTGAGTTCGGCGTGCGGTCCCGCCCATACGGTTGAAGCTGAACTCGTAGCATTGCGTGAAGAGTTGGGCCTCGCACACCACGAGGCGCACAGACTCCTCGCTAGACAGATGGTGGAAATGTCCGAACCTTCATTTGTTGCTCAGAACGGCCTCCCCTCTCGATAAACACCCAGGTCAGCGAGACTGCTCCCCGTGCACGCGGGGATGGACCCACCTCGCGCCAGTCCCCGACGACGTGAAGTTCCTGCTCCCCGTGCACGCGGGGATGGACCCAGCAGCGGCACCACCACGTGGACGCTGGGGGCCTGCTCCCCGTGCACGCGGGGATGGACCCGTCCAGTGCATCGGCAGTGCATGACCTGTGCACTGCTCCCCGGCGCACACGGGGATGGAGCCTGGGGCACCCCCTGGTCTCCAGGGGGTGGATCGATCCAATCCAAGACTGGCGGCCGTGAGCCGGCCGTGTGCGGTAGCTCCGTACGGATTCCTGTAATACGAACCAACTAGTAGGCGTAGAACCCGGCGCCCGACTTTCGGCCCAGGCGGCCGGCCTCGACCATCCGTGCCAGCAGCGGCGGCGTCGCGTACAGCTGCTCCTTGTACTCCTCGTACATCGACTCGGCCACCGAGACGACGACGTCGAGGCCGATGAGGTCCGCGAGTTTCAGCGGCCCCATCGGGTGGGCGCAGCCCAGCTCCATCCCGTTGTCGATGTCCTCGCGCGTCGCGATGCCCGACTCGAACATGCGGATCGCGGACAGCAGATAGGGGATCAGCAGTGCGTTGACCACGAACCCGGAGCGGTCCTGGGCCCGGATGGCGTGCTTGCCGAGCACGTCGCGGGCCAGCGCCTCGGTCCGCTTGAGCGTGTCGTCGCTGGTCGTCAGTGCCGGGATCAGCTCGACGAGGCGCTGGACGGGCGCGGGGTTGAAGAAGTGCATGCCGATGACCTGCTCCGGCCGCGAGGTGGCGACGGCGAGCTTGACGATCGGGATGGAGGAGGTGTTGGAGGCGAGGACGGCGTCCTGGCGGATGACGACCTGATCGAGGATCTGGAAGATTTCGGTCTTGACCTGCTCGTTTTCCACCACCGCCTCGATCACGAGGTCGCTGTCCGCAAGCTCTCCGAGATCGGTCGTGAAGCTCAGTGCGGCCAGCGCCTCGTCCCGCTCCGACCCGCTGATCTTCCCGCGCTCCGCCGCCTTGGCGAGCGAGTTGCTGACGCGGGTACGGCCCAGTTCGAGGGCGTCGCCGGTGGTCTCGGCGACGACGACCTGGAGGCCGGAGCGGGCACACACCTCGGCGATGCCCGAGCCCATCTGGCCGGATCCGACCACTCCGACGCGTTCGATGTCGGTCAATGTCTCTCCTCGTCCCTCGTCCTGCCGTGTGAGCAACCCTTTCGGACCCCCGACGTTACCCGCGTAGCGCATGGCTCTTGTCCCGGGGTGAGGCAGGACGCGAGGATGTGCCGCAACTGACGAGTGGTTCAGACCACTTGGCTCAGTCGGATTCTTGTTCTCGGCGACACTCGGAGGATCCAGATGGGGAGCAGCACTCCCGATAGATCGCACCACCTCAGCCGGCGCCGGTTCGGCGCCGCGGC
>NZ_JACBXC010001286.1 GCF_013870535.1 Streptomyces phytophilus
GGGAGAGGGCCGGGCCTACGGCCAGTAGGCGTCGAAGTTCTTGCTGAACTCCCAGTTGTTGTACCGGTCCCAATTGATCGACCAGGTCATCAGCCCGCGCATGCCGGGCCAGGTGCCGTGCGTCCGGTACGAGCCGCAGTTGCTGCCCTTCGTCAGGCAGTCCAGCGTCTTGTTCACCTCGCCGGTCGACACGTGCCCGTTGCCCGCCTGGGTGCTGGCCGGCATCCCGATGGCCACCTGGTCGGGGCGCAGCGCCGGGAAGAACCGCTCGGAGTTGCCCGCGACCGGGAAGCCGGTGAGCAGCATGTCCGTCATCGCGATGTGGAAGTCGGCGCCGCCCATGGTGTGGTACTGGTTGTCCAGGCCCATGATCGGGCCGGAGTTGTAGTCCTGGACGTGCAGCAGCGTCAGCGAGTCGCGCAGCGCGTGGATCACCGGCAGGTACGCCCCGCAGCGCGGGTCCTGCCCGCCCCACTGGCCGGTGCCGTAGAACTGGTAGCCCATCTGCACGAAGAACGTCTCGGGCGCCATCGTCAGCACGAAGCTCTCGCCGTACTTGGCCTTGAGCGTCTTGAGCGCCGAGATCAGGTTGACGATCACCGGTGTGGTCGGGTTCCGGAAGTCGGTGTCACCGCTGTCCAGCGAGAGCGAGTGGCCCTCGAAGTCGATGTCGACGCCGTCGAGTCCGTACTCGTCGATGATGCCGCTCACCGACCGGACGAACGCGTCGCGCGCGGCCGTGCTGGTCAGCTGGACCTGCCCGTTCTGGCCGCCGATGGACAGCAGCACCTTCTTGCCGGCGGCCTGCTTGGCCGCGATCGCCGCCTTGAAGTCCGCCACCGGCTCCACGTTCGGGCACTCGGTCTGCGGGCAGAGCCGGAAGCGGATGTCGCCGGACGTCGAGGAAGTGGGCTCGCCGAAGGCCAGGTTGATGACGTCCCAGCCGGCCGGGACGTCCGCGAGCCGGGTGTAGCCGGAGCCGTTGGCGAAGCTCGTGTGCAGATAGCCGACGAGCGCGTGCGGCGGCAGGGTGCCGCCGGGGTTGCCGCCGCCGTCGCCGGTGGTGGCGCTGACGGTGGCCGACCTGGGGGACTCGCCGGCGGCGTTGGTCGCGGTCACCTCGAAGCGGTACGCGGTCCTGGGCGTCAGCCCCGTGACGGTGGCGGAGGTGCCGGTCACGGAGGTGGCGCGGGTGCCGTCGCGGTAGACGGTGTAGCCGGTCGCGCCGCTCGCCGCGCTCCAGGACAGCGAGACGGAGGTGGCGGTGGTGGAGCCGACCGACACCCCGGACGGCGCGGCGGGGACGGTGCCCGGGTCGCCGCCGGGGCCGGTCAGGGCGATGTCGTCGGCGTGGTAGGCGGGCTGGCCGTACCAGCCGTGGGTGTAGACCGTCACCGAGGTGGTGTTCGGGCCGGTGGTGAAGGACGTGTTCAGCTCGGTCCAGGTGCCGGCGGAGGACGTCCAGTCCGAGACGTCGGCGGTGCCGGTGCCGCGCGCGCCGAGGTAGGCGTACGAGCCCTGCACCCAGCCGCTCAGCGCGTACTGCGCGTTCGGGCGTACGGACACGGTCTGCGTGCACTGGCCCTGGTCGCCGCCCGAGGGCTGGACCCTGAGGGCGGACGTCCCGGTGCGCACGGGGCTGGTGACCGCGGAGCCGCTGCCGGCGGAGCAGCTCCAG
>NZ_JACBXC010001287.1 GCF_013870535.1 Streptomyces phytophilus
GCCAGACCGTGAAGATGCCGCGTATCCGCAAGGTCATCGGCGACAACATGATGCGCGCCCTGCACGAGCAGGCCCAGCTGTCCACCGTGGTCGAGGTGGACGTCACCCGCGTCATGCGGATGCGGGCCCGGGCCAAGGACGCGTTCGCGCAGCGCGAGGGCGTGAAGCTCTCGCCGATGCCGTTCTTCGTCAAGGCCGCCGTCCAGGCGCTGAAGGCCCACCCGGTCGTCAACGCCCGTATCAACGAGGACGACGGCACGATCAGCTACTTCGACACCGAGAACGTCGGTATCGCGGTGGACACGGAGAAGGGCCTGATGACCCCGGTCATCAAGGGCGCGGGCGACCTCAACATCGCCGGCATCGCCAGGAAGACGGCGGAGCTGGCGGGCAAGGTCCGCAGCAACAAGATCACCCCGGACGAGGTGTCGGGCGCGACCTTCACCATCAGCAACACCGGCTCGCGCGGGGCGCTGTTCGACACGATCATCGTGCCGCCGAACCAGGTCGCCATCCTGGGCCTCGGCGCCACCGTCAAGCGTCCGACGGTCGTCGACCACCCGGACCTCGGCGAGACGATCGCCGTACGCCACATGACGTATCTGACGCTCTCCTACGACCACCGCCTGGTGGACGGCGCCGACGCCGCCCGCTACCTGGGCGCGGTCAAGGGCCTCCTGGAGGCGGCCGAGTTCGAGAGCGAGATCGGCCTGTGAGGCGAGCCGTCCGGTAGCCGTACGAACCGGCCGCGCCCCCGCTCCGAGCAGCAGCTCGGAGCGGGGGCGCCGTCGTGTCCCCGGATGGTTCAGCAGGTGTCCCGGTACGCCGTCCCCGGCAGGTACGCCTCCCAGTCCGCCCGCGACAGACCACCGCCCGCGCGGGCGCACACCGCCTGCCGCGCCCGCTCCGGATCCGCCGGGTAGGCCCGCGGCGCGGTGTGCCGGCCGACCGCGTAGACCTCGCTGCCGTCGGGGCTGAAGGACACCGCCAGCAGTTCGTCGCCGGCCGTCGGCAGATTGCCGCCCAGCGACTGGTTCGACGCGGTGTCCCACAGCCGCAGCGTCCCCGAGTGCCCGGCGACCGCCAGCGTGCGGCCGTCCGGCGAGAACGCCAGCGCCGTCGCCGGCTCCGCGGCGCCCGTCTGCATCCCCCGGTACGTACCCGGTAGCACCCCGAGGCGGCGGCGGCCCTCACCGTCCCACAGCGTGACCCGCCCGGAGTCGTCGCCCGCGGCGAGGAACCTGCCGTCCGGGCTGAACTCCACGGAGCGCAACCCGTCCTGCGCCAGCGGGCGCGGCGTGACCCGGCCCCGGCGCAGCGCCACGAGCTGGTCGTCGCCGGTGGCCAGCAGCCTGCCGCCGGGGTGCAGCGCCAGCGGGGTGCCGCCGGTGTCGCGCAGCCGCCGCACGCGCTCGCCGCGCGAGACGTCCCACACCTCCAGGGACTCCCGGTCGGGTATGCGGGAGAGGATCACCTTGCCGCCGGCTCCGTAGGCGAGGCTGTTCAGCGGGTTGGCCCGCGAGGGATCGGGGGTGACGTCCAGGGTCCTGACGATCCGGCCGGCCTCCGTGTCCCACACGTGCACCCGCTCCGGCTCGTCGCCCAGCACGCTCGGCAGCGCGTACGCCAGCCGCCGGCCGTCCGGGCTGAACGCCATCAGCGGAATGCAGAAGTCCGC
>NZ_JACBXC010001288.1 GCF_013870535.1 Streptomyces phytophilus
CTCGTCCGGCACCAAGTGCCCCGGCGCCCGCTCGGCCGTGCGCGCCCGGATGTCCCGGGGGTCCGCGCCGGGCGCCGCGGTCCTGACGAACACCACGAACTTCTTGTCGTAGCCGGCCCCGACCTGGACCGCCGCCGCCTCGCGCACCCGCTCGTCCGCCTCCACGACCGACTCGGCCTCGGCCAGGTTGACGCGGAAGCCGCGGACCTTGAACTCGTCGTCCTCGCGGCCGTGGAAGGCGAGGTCGCCGCCCGGGAGGAGCGAGGCCCGGTCGCCGGTCCGGTAGATCCGCCCGCCGGGTACGGCGGGGTCGGGGAGGAAGCGCTCCTTCGTCGCCTGCGGATCGCCGGCGTAGCCGGCGGCGAGGCGGTCCCCGCCCACGTACAGGTCGCCGACCTCGCCGTCCGGTACGGGGTCGCCGTCGGCGTCCAGCAGCAGGCACACGGTGCCGGCGACGGGCTTGCCGATGGGCACGGACGGCCCCGCCCCGTCCCACGACGAGAGGCTGAACGCCGTGCTCACGATGGTGTTCTCGGTCGGCCCGTAGCAGTTGACGATCTCCAGGTCGGGGCACTCCCGCCGGGCGCGGACGGCGTGCTCGTACGGCAGCACGTCGCCGCCGACGATCAGGTGCCGCAGCGACCGCAGGGCTTCGGGGTGGCGCTCGACGACCAGGGCGAACACCGCCGGGGTGAGGACCGCGGTGGTGACCCGCGGGTCGGCGAGGAAGGCGGCCGTCTCGTGCACCGCGAGCGTCGTACGCGGCGCGCACAGCACCGCGGCCCCGGCCAGGAGGGCCGACCAGATCTCCAGCATGGACGGGTCGAAGGTGAGGATGGTGTGCACGAGGAACACGTCCCCGGGCGCCCGCCGGACGGGGCTGTCCCGCAGGCAGAGCGCGCTGAGGGCGCCGTGCGGCACGCCCACCGGCTTCGGCTGCCCCGTCGACCCCGAGGTGAACATGATGTACGCGAGGTCGTGCGCGCTGCCGGCCGGCCCGGTGTCCGCGGACTCCGCGCCGGCGGACGCCGCCAGGTCGTGTACGTGCCGGGTGGCGACCGTCAGCCCCGAGGGCACCTTGTGGTCGGCGGTCAGGAGCAGCAGGCGGGCCCCGACGAGGGCGGCCATGTGCTCGATGCGTTCGGCCGGATAGCCCGGGTCCACCGGAACGGCGTGGGCTCCGGCACGCAGCACGCCGAGCATCGCCGCGATCGTGTCGCGGTCGCCCACCCCGTGCAGGCAGACCGCGTCGCCGCGGCGGACGCCCCACTCGGCCAGCGCGCGCGCCAACCGCCCGGAGGTCTCCCACAGTTCGCCGTACGTGTACGTCCCGGCCGGATCCCGGACGGCGACCTGGTCCGTACGCGCGGCGGCCTGCCGGGCGAACGCCTCGTCGATGCGGACGAACGCGCCGCCGCTCATCGCGGTCCGCCTCTGCGGCAGGGCACCGTCACGGGGAATCCTCCCTCTCGCTCTGCGCGGCCAGCCGGGCGAGGAGACCCGCCTGCCGGCCGAGGGTCCGGGAGAGCATGAACTCGCGCAACGGCACCTCGACGCCGAGCCGCTGCTCCAGGCGGCGGACGATGCGGATGGCGGTCAGCGAGTCGCCTCCGAGGTCGTAGAAGTCGTCGTCCGGCCCCAGGTCCGGGTGGCCGAGCAGGTCGCGCCACGCGGCC
>NZ_JACBXC010001289.1 GCF_013870535.1 Streptomyces phytophilus
GCGGCCCGGCGAGGCCGCCTGGTGGGCCGGGGTGCTCTTCGTCGTCGCGGTCCTCGCCGGCGCCGCCGCGCCGGTCGCGGCGCTCGCCGGGCTGCCGACCGCCGAACACCCCGCGCTGCAGTGGGCCGGGCTGGCGGTCACGCTCGCGGGGATGGGCGCCACCTTCGTGGCGCAGACGAACATGGGCGCGTCCTGGCGCGTGGGCGTCGCCGCCGGGGAGCGCACCGAACTGGTCACCGCGGGGCTCTTCGCGCACGTACGCAACCCGGTCTTCACCGCCATGACCACCGCCGCCACCGGCCTCGCGCTGCTGCTCCCCAACGCCGTGTCCGTCACGGCCCTCGCCGCGCTGGTCGTCGCGGTCGAGTTGCAGGTACGGGTGGTGGAGGAGCCTTACCTCACGGCGGTCCACGGCGACGCCTACGCCGCGTACACCGCCCGCACCGGCCGGTTCCTGCCCGGCGTGGGGCGGAAGGCGGCCTGACGGCGGCGGTCAGGGGCGGCTGGCGGCGTAGAAAGGCATGCTGTCGACCGGGACGACCTCCACGTTCTTGCCCGTGCGGGGCGCGTGGATCGCCTGGCCGTCGCCGACGTACATGCCGTTGTGCTGGGTGTCGTTGTACCAGTAGATGATGTCGCCCGGCTGCATGTCGGCCTGGCCGACCTTGCGGCCCGCGTCGTACTGCTGCTTGACCGTGCGGGGCAGCGAGACCCCCGCCGCGCCCCACGCCGCGCCCGTCAGGCCGGAGCAGTCGAAGGAGTTGGGGCCCGTGGCGCCCCACTCGTACGGCTTGCCGAGCTGCGCGTACGCGAAGTCCAGGGCCGCCTTCGCGCGGCCGCTCGCCGGGCCGTCGTACGTGTCCGCCGAGTCGCTGGTGCCGGCCTCCTGGGCCTCGCGCTCCTCGGCGGCGTCGAGGCGGGCGCGCTCCTCGGCGGTCAGGGAGTTGAGGAGCGTGCGTGCCTCCGTCAGCTTCGTCCGGACCTCGTCCTTCTTCTCCGCGGCGGCCTTGCGGAACTCCTCCGCCTCGCGGAGCTTCGCCGACGTCTCCCTGCGCTGCTGCGCCAGTTCCCGCTGCTTGTCCTGGAGCACGCTGAGGGCCGACGCCTGCCGGTGGCCGACGCGGTCGACCATCTCGGCCTCCGCCAGGTACTCGTCGGGGTCGGCGGACAGGGCGAGCTGCACGCCGGGGTCGATGCCGCCGTTGCGGTACTGCTCGGCGGCCAGCGGGCCTATCCGGTCGCGCAGTTCGTTGATCTCCTTCTGCTGGCGGGCCGCCTCGTCCTGCGCCTTGTCGGCCTCCTTCTGCAACTTCTGCTGGCGCTCGCGGGCGCTGTTGTACTCCTCGGTGGGCCCCGTGGCCTCCTCGTACAGCTTCGCCACCTCCGCGCGCACCTCCTCGACGGTCTGCTTCGGCTGGGCCTGGCCGCTCTGCGCCGACAGCAGGGTGAACGCCCCGGCGGCGAAGGAGAGGGTCGTGATCCGGGCGCGGCCGGGGGACTTCGGGCGGCGGTGCGCTCCCATGGCGGAGTTGCTCCTCATCCTCGGCGGCGACATGAACCGAAAGGCAACTTAGTAGATTAGTAGAAGCGCGGGCAAGCGACCCCCCTGGAAGCGGGGGTACGGGCCCTCAAGCCCACTCAGCCCAGCGCCGGCGGGCAGGCCACCAGCAGCGG
>NZ_JACBXC010000129.1 GCF_013870535.1 Streptomyces phytophilus
ATGAAGACCTGGAGCCACAGCACGCGGCGCGCGGGGTAGGACTGCGCGGCGGGGTGCGCGGTGACGGCGTACGCCTCGTCGGAGAGCGCGAAGGTGCTGTACGCCCTGGCCGCGCGGCCCCGGACGCGGTGCAGCGGGAAGGACAGGGCGTAGAAGACGTGCCGGAAGTTGACCGTGAACGCGGTGAGCGCGACCTGCCCGAGCGGCGCCGCGGCGAGCACCAGGCCGAGGAGGAGGAACTCCAGCGAACCGGCGTAGACCAGGCCGGAGAAGACGCTCGCCCACCACCAGTCCAGGCCGGCGTGGACGACGAGGACGCCGAACGCGACGCCCATGGGAAAGGCGCCGAGCCCGACCGACCCGGAGTCGGCGAGCGCCCGGGAGAGGTCGGCGCGCAGCTGGCGTGGCATGGGTCGATCCTAGAAACTTCCGCGGCTTATATGGTTGCGGATTGTGGCGCTAAGCTACGGCTGTGAGCAATGAAAGAAAACTTGACGAGCTTGATCGCGAAATTTTGCGCCAGCTCCAGCGGGACGGCCGGCTCACGAACGTCGAACTGGCCCGCCGCGTCGGCCTGACGCCGCCGCCCTGCCTGCGGCGGGTGAAGCGGCTGGAGGAGGCCGGGATCATCACGGGCTACCGGGCGCGGGTGGACGAGGAGGCGGCGGGGCGCGGGCTCGAAGTGATCGTGTCGATCGAGGTGTCGGTGAGCGACCTCGACACCCTCGCCGGGCTGGAGGCGACGATCGGCGCGTACGACGAGGTGGTGGAGTTCCGGCGGGTGTTCGGGACGCCGGACTACTTCCTGCGGGTGCTGGTCGCGGACTACGCGGCGTACGAGCAGTTCCAGACCGGGAAGATCATCGGGATCCCGGGCGTCGCGCGGGTCATCTCGCAGCCCACGATGAAGAAGATCAAGGTCGTGGACTGATTTCCCGGCGCGCCCGCTTTCGTAAAATAAATGGCCTGACAAAGAAGTGAGTCGGGAAATCGAATTCAATTCGTCGGATCTCTTGCTACGCGACTTGCGCCCGACTACGTTACGGCTCGCGTCCCTTGGCGCGGCACCTTTCGCCGCCGCCGGGAATTCCCCCACCGCAGGCCCGAACGTGAGGAAAGCCCTCGTGACGATTTCCAGACGCAAGCTCATGATCTCCGGTGCCGCCGCCTCCGCCGCCGCCGCGGGCGGCGTGTTCTCCACCCGGCTCGCCGGCGCCGCCGAGGAGCCCGCGGGCGCGGCGAAGGCGGGCGCGCAGCCCGCCGCGAGCCCCGTCGGCGACGTGGTCGGCAAGGTCACCGTCGGCTACCAGGGCTGGTTCGCCTGCCCCGGGGACGGCGCGCCCATCAACGGGTGGTGGCACTGGAGCCGCGACATGAGCCGGCCGCCGTCCCCGGACAACACGACCATCGCGTCCTGGCCGGACATGCGGGAGTACGACGACTCGTACCCCACCGACTACCAGGACCTCAACGGCGGCGGAGCCGCCGCCCTGTTCTCCTCCTGGGACGACCAGACGGTCGACACGCACTTCCGCTGGATGGCCGAGAACGGCTGCGACACCGCGGCCCTCCAGCGCTTCAACCCCTTCGGCGGCGAAGGCGCCACGCGCGACGGCATGGCCGAGAAGGTGCGCGCGGCGGCCGAGAAGCACGGCCGGAAGTTCTACATCATGTACGACGTCACCTCCTGGACGCAGATGCAGTCCCAGATCAAGGAGGACTGGACGACGAAGATGAGCGCGTACACGTCGTCCGGCGCGTACGCCGTGCAGAACGGCAAGCCCGTCGTGTGCATCTGGGGCTTCGGCTTCAACGACGACGGCCGCCCCTTCGAGCCGGGTCCCTGCCTCGACGTCGTCAACTGGTTCAAGGACCAGGGCTGCTACGTCATCGGCGGCGTACCCACGCACTGGCGCACCGGCCAGTCCGACTCCCGCCCCGGCTTCCTCGACGTCTACCACGCCTTCCACATGATCTCGCCGTGGATGGTCGGCCGGATCTCCGACGTCGCCGGCGCCGACCACTTCTACGCCAACGTCAACGGCCCGGACAAGGCCGACTGCGACGCGCACGGCATCGACTACCAGCCGTGCGTCATCCCCGGCGACCTGCAGAGCGGGCACCGCGCGCACGGCGACCTGATGTGGCGGCAGTTCTACAACCAGTGCCGGCTGGAGGTCGCGGGCTTCTACATCTCCATGTTCGACGAGTACAACGAGGCCAACCAGATCGCCAAGACCGCCGAGACCGCGGCCCAGGTGCCGGCCGGCTCCGGCATCCGCGCGCTCGACGAGGACGGCACGTCGTGCTCCTCGGACTACTACCTGCGGCTGACCGCCGACGGCGGCCGGATGCTCAAGGGCGAACTCGCCCTCACGCCCGACCGGCCCACGCCGCCGCAGCCCTGATCGCGCCGCCGGGCCCGTGCGCCGGCGCCCCCGCGCACGGGCCCGGGGGCGCCCCGCGGGCCGGCGGCGGAGCGCGCCCGGCCGGGCGACGGCCGGGCCGCCGGGCGCCGCCCGCCCACCGCGCACCCTCCGCGGGCCCGGAGCGCGGGCCGCAGCCCACCCGCAACACCCCCGAGTCCTTCCGTCGCACGAACGACCTTCGAGGTGAGTGGACATGTCCGGAGACATCACCCGCAGAGCCACCGTGAAATCCGCGCTCGCCGCCGCCGGCGCCCTGACGCTGGGCACCCCCGCCCTGGCGTACGCCGCCCGCCGCGCGGCGGCCGACCCCGGCGACGCCTGGCGCCTGTGGTACGACAAGCCCGCCGCCGACTGGGAGCGCGAATCGCTGCCGCTGGGCAACGGGGCCCTGGGCATCGGCGTGTTCGGCACGCTCGGCTCCGAGAAGCTGACGCTCAACGAGAAGACCCTGTGGACCGGCGGCCCCGGCGCCGGCGGCTACGACTTCGGCAACTGGCGCGAGCCGCGGCCCGGCGCGCTGGAGGCCGTGCAGGACCGGCTCGACGCCGAGGGCCAGCTCAGCCCCGAGACGGTCGCGCAGCAACTCGGCCAGGGCAAGCAGGGCTTCGGCGCGTACCAGATCCTCGGCGAGCTGCTGCTCGACCACCCGTCGGCGCCCGGCGGCCCCGACGGCTCGTACTGGCGCGACCTCGACATCGCCGAGGGCGTCGCCGCCGTGGCGTACGCGCACGAGGGGGCGGACCACCGCCGCGAGTACTTCGTCTCGTACCCGGACTCGGTGGTCGTCGGCCGGCTGACGGCGAGCCAGCCGGGGCGGGTGTCGTTCACCCTGCGCTACACCTCCCCGCGCAACGACTTCCAGGCAAACGCGAGCGGCGACCGGCTGACGATCCGCGGCACGCTCCAGGACAACGGGCTGGTCTTCGAGGCGCAGATACGGCTGCTGACCGAGGGCGGCAACGTCTCCGCCGGCAACGGCACCCTGACGGTGAGCGGCGCGAACAGCGCCTGGTTCGTCCTGTCGGCGGGCACCGACTACGCCGACACCTACCCCGACTACCGCGGCGCCGACCCGCACGACCGCGTCACCGCGGCCGTCGACCAGGCCGTCCAGGCGGGCCACGGCACGCTGCGCGAACGCCATGTCGCCGACCACCGCGGGCTGTTCGAGCGCGTCGCGCTCGACATCGGCCAGCAGCAGCCCGCGCAGCCCACGGACCAACTCCTCGCCGGCTACGGCGGCGGCTCCGGCGCCGACCGGGCGCTGGAGGCGCTGTTCTTCCAGTACGGGCGCTACCTGCTCATCGCCTCGTCCCGGCCCGGGTCGACGCCGGCGAACCTCCAGGGCGTGTGGAACAACGTCACCAACCCGCCGTGGAGCGCCGACTACCACGTCAACATCAACCTCCAGATGAACTACTGGCCCGCCGAGGTCACCAACCTCGCCGACACCACGGGCCCGTACGACGACTTCGTCGACGCCCTGCGCGCCCCCGGCCGGGTCTCGGCGCAGGAGATCTACACCTCCGGCGGCTGGGTCGTCCACAACGAGACCAACCCCTTCGGCTTCACGGGCGTGCACAACTGGGCGTCGTCCTTCTGGTTCCCGGAGGCGGCGGCCTGGCTGACGCAGCAGCTGTACGAGCACTACCGCTTCGACGGCTCGACGGACTACCTGCGCAACACCGCGTACCCGGTGATGAAGGAGGCCGCCGAGTTCTGGCTCGCCAACCTGCGCACCGACCCGCGCGACGGCAAGCTCGTCGTCACCCCCAGCTACTCCCCCGAGCAGGGCAACTTCACCGCGGGCTGCTCCATGTCGCAGCAGATCGTGTACGACCTGCTCACCAACACGCTGGAAGCGGCGCAGACCCTCGGCGACAGCCCCGACTTCCGTACGCGCCTGGAGCAGACCCTCGCCGACCTGGACCCGGGGCTGCGGATCGGGTCGTGGGGCCAGTTGCAGGAGTGGAAGGCGGACCTGGACGACCAGAACAACGACCACCGGCACGTCTCGCACCTCTTCGCCCTGCACCCGGGGCGGCAGATCGAGGTGGGCAGCCAGTGGGCGGAGGCGGCGAAGGTGTCGCTGACGGCGCGCGGCGACGGCGGCACGGGCTGGAGCAAAGCCTGGAAGATCAACTTCTGGGCCCGGCTCACCGACGGCAACCACGCCCACAAGATGCTGAGCGAACAACTCAAGTCCTCCACCCTGCCGAACCTGTGGGACACCCACCCGCCGTTCCAGATCGACGGCAACTTCGGCGCCACCTCCGGCATCGCGGAAATGCTCCTGCAAAGCCAGCACGGCCCCATCGAAGTCCTCCCCGCCCTCCCCGGCGCCTGGCCCGCCGGCTCCGTCACGGGCCTGCGCGCCCGCGGCGGCGCGACGCTCGACATCACCTGGTCCGGCGGCCGCGCCACCCGCATAGCCCTGCACGCAAGCCGCACCCGCCAACTCACCCTGCGCAGCGACCTGCTCCCCGGCGGCGAAGAGGTCATCGACGCCGTAGCAGGCCAGACCTACACCTACGGCGGCTGACCACCCACCCACCACCCGGGCCCGCGATGTGCGCCGCGGGCCCGGGTCCGGGGCGGGCCGGACCGGTCGCAACGAACCCGCCACCGGCTGCGAATCCAGCACGGAAGGCGGGCGGGGGCTTACCCGGAGGCCACGGGGACCGGGTGGTCAGGGGTGTCGAGCCAGACGGAGTGACCGTGTGCGCCGGCCGTCAGTCCGAATCGGTCGAAGCCGGGACAGCCGTGCCCGACCCACCAGCGGTAGGCGGTCTCGACCTCATCCCACAGCTTCCGGGGGCCGGACTGCACCACCTCGTACTCACTGCCGTCCGGTCCGTAGTCGGCCGTCGCCCAGGAGGTGACGGCCGCATCACGCAGCCACAGTGTGTAAGAGCCGTCCGGGTAGGTCTCCATCCACGGAAACGCCGCCGGGATCTGGAGCCCGATAGCAAACATCACCACCCAGTCGCCCACAGCGTCCGGGGACAACGAGGTCACCGACCTGGTCCCGTCCGCGGGCCACGGGCGGCCCTTGAGGTAGTCATGCACGTGGCGGCGGGTGGTCCGCTGTGCCCGCAACCGCATGAACGCCGACGAACCCACGAACCTGCCGGATGCGGTGCCGTCGTCGGCCACGGTGAGCCGGGCGACGGCCTCCCCGCCGTAGGTCGGCCCCCACGGGGCGACGATCACGCCACCCGGCCTGGTCTGCTCGATCCACGCGGCCGGGAGCCAGCTGACGGAACACGTCGCGATCACCCGGTCGTACGGCGCCTGCGGCGCATACCCCTGGCCGCCGTCACCGACCACGGTCACCGGATCGCACCCGACCACCGCCAGCCGGGCGCGGGCCGCGGCTGCCGCGGACTCATCCACCTCCACGGTCACGACGTTGCGTGAGCCGAGTCGGTGCGCCAGCAGCGCGGCGTTCCAGCCCGTACCGGTGCCGATCTCCAGCACGCGGTGCCCGTCGTCCGCGTCCAGCGCCCCGAGCATGGAAAAGACCATGGAAGGCATGGAGTTGGAGCTTGAGGGGATCTTGCCCGTGCCGGGCCCCGTGTAGGCGCCGTCATCCCACTGCGTCGTGATCGGCGCATCCCGGTGGACCGCCTCCCACCACAACTCCGGTTCCGCGGAGCGGATCACGCGATCATTCGGGCGGTTCATCCCCGCCTGCCCCGGCCAGATGACATCCGGCACGAACAGGTGCCTGGGCACCGCCTGAAGAGCGGGCAGCCAGTCGGAGGTCAGCACCCCTTTGTCCAGTAACACGGAGACCAGCCGCTCAGGGCCGGTCTCCGCAACCTCGTGCGCGGTCATTCAGCGTCCGTCCGCCGGGCCCTGGCCATCGTTGGTGTTGCCGCCCTCGTCCGAGCCGCCACCGCCGTGCTTGTTCCCGCTGTCGCTGTCATCCTGCGGGTTGCCGCCCTCCGCCATCAACCGCCACCACTGCGCGTTCATCCTCATGACCATCCTCCTCGACTCACTGTGCTCCGGCTTCCTGAACCGCGAGCGCGCCTCGGCGTTGGTACGTATCGAGCATGGCCAGGTGCAGGGGCTCAAGGGATCACCAGCCGGTGTTACCGAGAGGGGAATACACTCACGCTCTGTACCGGAGAAGCTACGCCCACCTGAGACCGCTCCCGGAAGCCGACGTCATGAACCCCAAGACTCCCGGCCTGTCCGCCGAACTCCTCACTCGTGACGACCTACGGCGCGCGCTGATCGAACACGACTTCGCCGCAGCCTTCCGACTGATCAAGAAGTACGGCGGCATCAGCCAGAACCGCATTGCGGCTGCGTGCGTGCTCACCCCAGGCAAGGTCAGCACGATCATCAGCGGTCAGCAGCAGATCACTTCTTTCGACGTGGTCTGCCGAATCTCGGACGGTCTTCGAATTCCTGGCAGCATGCTGGGCCTGGCAGCACGGCCTTGGGAGGGGGACAGTGAGACGTACGAGAACGAACCGCCCACTCCACCAGTCGATCAGTCCGATGATGCCCCCTGGAGCATGGGGGTCACGGTGGACCTGGCTGCACACCTCACAAAGAGCGATCTCATGATGGACAGGCGAACGATCACTCGCACTTTGACAAGCGCCGGGCTCACCGGGTCCGGGCTGCTCGACCGCCTGGAGGGCTGGCTACAGCCGGCAAGCTGCGGCGGGGCGTTCCGTAGGCAAGGACGACTCGGTTCCCGCGAGATGGACGAACTGGAGACGATCACCCGCGTTTTCCGCCAGTGGAACCACCAAGTCGGCGGCGCACTGCATCGCAAAGCGGTGCTCGGCCAGCTGAACGAGGTGGCCTCCACACTGAAAGAACAGCAGACCTCCACGATCGAGCGGCGACTCCTCCGTGTGATGGCCAAGCTCGCCGGTACTGCCGCAACCATGGCATGGGATTCAGGCATGCAACAGCGTGCCCAGGACTACTACCGCCTCGCCCTGCGAGCCGCGCATGCAGGCCATGACACTGCTTTCGGTGCCAACGTACTGGCGGGAATGGCAAGGCAGATGGCCTATCGCGGAAACCCGCAGGATGCTTTGGAACTGGTGCGCTTGGCGCAGGACGGCTCGCGAGGCAAGATCGGCCCAAGAGTCACCGCGATGCTGCACACTCGGGAGGCATGGGCTTACGCAGGCATGGGGCGTACGCAAGCATTCCAGCGCGCTACTGGACGGGCGGCAGAAGCCCTCTCACATGCCGAGCCGGAGGAAGAACCGTACTGGATCGCCTATTTCACCGAAGCCGAACTGGCGGGTGTGACCGGCGGCCGATTTCTCGACCTTGCACGTCACGAGCCACAGCGGTTCGCGGAAGCGGCGGCCGAGCACATCCGACGAGCGCTGGAGACGCGCCATCCCGGTGCGGGGCGCAGCCATGCACTCGACCGCATCGGCCTCGCAGAGTGCTCGTTCCTCATGGGCGACATCACCACAGCCGCCGAGCACACATATCAGGCAGTCGAAGCCGCCACGCAGACCCGGTCCAGCCGAGTCCGTGACCAACTCGCCGATCTCTACCCATACACCGTTGGTCACAGTGCTTCATCGGCCGTTCGCGAGGCGCGCGGTAGGATCCGCGAACTGCTGGCGAACTGACGATGGGGCTGAATGTGACGACCCTGGCAGTGACCGGGCACATGGACTTGCAGACCGAGACCATCACCCTGGTGCAAGGCGCCTTGCAAGAACTGGTCGCTGCGTATGACACCGCCGAGTTGGTCGGCGTGTCCTGCATCGCGGCCGGGGCCGACAGTCTCTTCGCCCGTGCAGTCGTCGAGGCTGGTGGCCGACTGATCACCGTGATCCCTTCCAAGGACTACCGGCAGACGAAGGTCAAGCCCGAACACACCGCAACATTCGATCTCCTGGCCGAGGCAGCCCACGAGGTAGTTGTCATGCCGTTCGAGACAGCGACCCGTCGGGCGTACGAGGCGGCCAACGCCGAGTTGCTGAGACGCGCAGACCGGCTCGTCGCGGTATGGGACGGCCGGCCCCCCAGCGGCAAGGGCGGCGGCACCGCGGACACCGTGCTTGAGGCCCGCAGAATCGGCTTGCCGGTCGATGTGATCTGGCCTGAAGGGTCAGCAAGGCAAGGCTAGCCGGCCCCTGCCGTCGGGACTTCGGATACCCCCGGCGTGGCGCACATTGACCCTCGGTAGGAAAGCTGAATCGGGGTGTAGTCGCGGCAGACAGGAATTCGTGAGCCCTGTGCTCCGGGGTGGTGCTAGCTGGGTTTTTGGGGCGGGGGTGGCGCTACGTGGGGGCGGGGGTTTTTCGGGTTCTGGTGGGGTGTCGGCGTCGGGAGGATGGCGTCCATGGATACGAGACCTCCCGCGTCCGGGAGCACACCACTTCCGCGTTCCCCCGTCGTCCCAGCTCGCCGCGGCGCAAGCGGCTCCTCGGGCTCGCCCTGGTGCCCCTGCT
>NZ_JACBXC010001290.1 GCF_013870535.1 Streptomyces phytophilus
GGGGGTGGGGCGGGGGTGGCGGTGGGTGGGGGCGGGGTGGGGGAGGGAGGGGGCGGAGGGGTGTCGTCGACCGTGATGCCGAAGTCGGTGGCCAGGCCGGCGAGGCCGGAGGCGTAGCCCTGGCCGACGGCGCGGAACTTCCAGCGGCCGCCCCGCAGGTACAGTTCGCCGCCGACGAACGCCGTCTCCGTCGTCGCCTCCATGTCGAAGCGGGCCAGTTCGGCGCCCGTTCCGGCGTCCAGGAGCCGCAGCGACAGCCCGGGTACCTGGCCGAAGGTGCCGTCGTCGGCGGAGGCGCACAGGACGACCCGTTCGATGTCCGCTCCCAGGGACGTCAGCAGGACCTCGACGGCGTCGGTGTAGCGGCCGCCCGCCTGCTGTTTGCCGAGGTGGGTGACCGCCTGGGAGGTGTGCTGCGGCTGGTTGTAGAAGACGAAGTCGCCGTCGTCGCGGACCCGGCCGGCGGCGGTGAGCAGCAGCGCGGAGGCGTCGACGTCGGGTACGGCGGGGCCTTCGGACCAGGAGAGTTCGGCGCGTACCGCGGGGGCGTCGACGGGCAGGTTGGCGCCTTTGGCGAGCGGTCCGGTGGGCATGGAGACGGCCCCTCTCCGTTGCGGTCGTACGGCGGCTGCGGCGGCGGCCCCGGCGCATCCTGGTTCCGTGGGGAACTCCCGACGCCACGGCGGGGTTCCGCGGCCGGCGGTGGGGAGCTGCCCTGGTCAGGTACAGCGTGTCATGCCGGGGAGGTAGCCGGGCAGGGTGGTGCGGCAGACCGGGGAGGTATGCCGCTTGCCGCCGCGGGCTGACGCGGCGCGTGCCCGCCGCGGGCGACGCTGCTGGCACCCGGATCGTCCGGGCAACAGCCCTTGAGGAGCAGATCCCTTGCGCTACGTACGCAGCAACCGCCTCCGTGCCGTCGCCCTCACCGCCGCACTGCTCGCCACGGCCACGGCCGGTACCGCCGCCGCGGCCGGTGACGGCGGCACCGAGAGCTCCGAAAGTGCTGAGAGCGCCGCAGGCGGCAAGCCCGTCGCAAGCGCCGACCGCGGGCAGCGGCCCGCCGCCTCCCTGGCGGGCACCGCGAAGCTGACCCGCTCGCTCGGCGACGACATCACCTTCTCCTTCGACGCCCGCCTCGCCGCGAAGCACAACGACGACCCCCTCCAGGCGACCGGCACCTTCCGCTTCAGCCACTACCTGAACGGTGAGGGCGCCTGGGCGGAGGCCGACGTCGACTGCCTCGTCACGGGCGGCAAGGTGGCCGTCGTCTCCGGCGTCATCACCGACACCGACCTGCCGGGGGCGAAGGGTCTGCGCGTCGGCGTCACCGTCCACGACCAGGGCCGCAACGACCGCCTCGGCTACAGCTGGGCGGCCACCGGCAGCCCGGTGGAGGACAAGGACCTGGCGCCGTGCGTGAGTTCGGCACCGTTCGAGAAGGTCAAGCGCGGCACCGGCGACTTCCGGGTCCTGCCCTGGCAGCCGGAGCTCTGACCAGCCGCCGCCGACGACAGCGGGCGGCGGCGGGCGACGGCGGCGCGGGCGGCTCCCGCCAAGCGTGGGGGGGGAGGTGAGCCGCCCGGCCGGGCCCGGGTCAGGCGGGCGGTGTCGCGGGCGGTGTCGCGGGCGCGGGCAGGGAGACGTACAGGCGGGTGCCGCCGGGCCGGTAGCC
>NZ_JACBXC010001291.1 GCF_013870535.1 Streptomyces phytophilus
CGGCGGCGTCGGCGAGGCGCAGGGCCTGGACGTAGTAGCGCTGGGCGACGCCCGGGAGGCCCGTGTCGGCGGCCATGCCGCCGGCCAGCTCGGTCATCCGGGCGGCGGCGGCGAGGAGTTCGCGGCCGACGCTGTCGTCGTAGCGGCCGGCGAGCAGGCCGGAGACGACGGAGTTGAGGTAGTGCACGGTCACCGGCCGGTAGTGGCCGCTGCCGTGCCGGCGGTCGAGGGCGGCGAGGGTCGCGGTGGTCTCCCGTACGGCGGTGACGTCGGTGCGGGTGACGGGCCGCCCCGAGGTGCGGGCGAGCGGCGGCCCCGGCGCGCTGATCAGCCAGTCGCGGCTGGGCTCGACCAGCGCGGAGGCCACCGGGGTGGCGCGGGTCAGCACCTCGCGGCGGCCCACGTCGGCGCGCCACAGCTCGCAGACCTGCTCGACGGCGGCGGTGACGGTCGGGGCGTAGATGAGCCCCAGGGCGGTGCCGGAGTGCCGGGAGTCGGCCATGCCGACCTCGTCCAGGGTGACCGCCCGGCCGAGCTTGCGGCCCAGCGCCTCGGCGATCATCGCGGGCGCCTGGCCGCGCGGGCGCTGACCGCGCAGCCAGCGGGCCACGGAGGTCTTGTCGTAGCGCAGGTCGATTCCGTGTTCGCGGCCGCACATGTTGACGCGGCGGGCCAGCCCCGCGTTGGAGCAGCCGGCCTCTTCGATCACCACCTGAAGTCGTACGTTCGGCGTGCGTGCCTCGATTGGCCTGGCGGCCATGGGTAGTCCTCCCTCAGGGGGCCGTGCTCGGCCGGTTCCTGCCGGAACCGCCAGGACGATCATTTCCCGCGAAATAAGCGGAAAACGCCATGCTCCCCACCCGCGCATCCGTGCGCCCCGCTGCCGTAACGTTGCTGCGGGCGAACCCTCCGAGGGCCCGTAACCCCTGCTCACGGCTGGAGTTGAGCCGTTCGTGAAGGAGACCCTGGGAGCAGAGGCGACGCACGTACCCCGACAAGAGGACCCGCGCGAGCAGAGCGAAGAACTGCTGTCCGCAGCCCTGCGGTACGCGGAGGACCGGCACTGGGACGTCGTGCCGGGCACATGGATGGAGACCGACGACGGGACCGGCGCACAGCGGTGCTCCTGCGGCGACGCGGCGTGCCACGCGCCGGGCGCGCACCCCGCGCGGCGCGACTGGAAGGCAGCCGCTACGGCCAGCGCCACCACCCTGCGCCGCATGTGGTCGAAGCACCCGCGGGCGGCCGTACTGCTGCCCACCGGGCGGGCGTTCGACGTCGTGGACGTCGCCGAGGGCGCCGGGTGCCTGGCGCTGGCACGGCTGGAGCGGGCGCGCACGGAACTGGGCCCGGTGGCGGCGGCGCCGGACCGGCGGATGTACTTCTTCGTACTGCCGGGCGCGACGGCGAAGGTGATCGACGGACTGCACGCGCTGGGCTACGCCTCGTCGGCCTCCCTGGACCTGGCGGTACGGGGCGAGGGCGACTGGGCCGCGGCACCCCCGACGCGGTTCGGGACGAGCGGCTCCGTGCAGTGGCTGCGGCGGCCGACGGTGTCGAACCCGTGGCTGCCGGACGTGGCCGACCTGATCAGCACACTGGCGTACGCCTGCGGCCGGGAACGCCTGGGGACACGCCGGGGCGCGTAGCGCGCCGGGGCGGGGGCGGG
>NZ_JACBXC010001292.1 GCF_013870535.1 Streptomyces phytophilus
GCAGGGCGGGCACGGAGCCGTTCTTCTCCTGCCCCTGCGCCTGCGCCTGCGCCGTCCGTTCCGCGCGGGCCTCCTGCGCCTCCTGCGCCTTCTTCGCCATGCCACCGCCGCCCGCGGTCACCGGCGACCAGGGCTGGTGGTGCCAGTTGTTCTTCCAGTGGTCGGGGCGCTGGTGCTGCTCCTCCACCACCACCCGGCCGCGCGCCACCCGCCGGCCGCCGTCGCAGTCGACCCACACCGGGTACGTACCGGCCCGCGCGGTCCACTTGATCTTCCCGCGCCCGCTGAGCCCGCCGTAGTTCACCGGCCGCAGGTTCACCGGCGCCTCGAACACCTCCGAGGTCGCCGAGGCGTAGTCGCCCCGGCAGGCGCCGGTGCTCACCTCGACCGGGTCGCCGCGCTGCACGCGGTACGGGGTCACCGTCACCTCGCCCTGCGCGTACGCGTCGGCGGCACAGGAGACGGCGGCGCCGCCCGTCAGCAGGAGGACGGCGGCGAGGCAGACACGGACCGGGCGCATGGGACCTCCGGGAAGCTCTCACTCCCAGGGTCGCGACCTGCCGCGTCCCCGCATCCGTACGGCGGCGGCACTACGCCGATCCGGTTGCCGCCCACCCGAACGGCGGGTGCGGAGCGGCCCGTCGCGCGGGCCCGCCGGGCCCCGGGGTCAGACCAGCTCGACGAGGTCGGCGATCGAGTCGACGATGTGCGACGGCCGGTACGGGAAGCGCTCCACCTGGTCCGCGCGGGTGAGCCCGGTCAGCACCAGGTACGTCTCCATGCCCGCCTCCAGGCCGGCCAGCACGTCGGTGTCCATCCGGTCGCCGATCATCGCGGTCGACTCCGAGTGGGCGCCGATCTGGTTGAGCCCGGAGCGCATCATCAGCGGGTTGGGCTTGCCGACGAAGTACGGGTCCTTGCCGGTCGCCTTGGTGATGAGCGCGGCGACGGCGCCGGTCGCGGGCAGCGGGCCCTCGGTGGACGGGCCGGTCTCGTCCGGGTTGGTGGCGATGAAGCGGGCGCCGTTCTCGATCAGCCGGATGGCCTTCGTCAGCGCCTCGAAGCTGTACGTGCGGGTCTCGCCGAGGACGACGTAGTCGGGGCGGTGGTCGCTGAGCACGTAGCCCTGGTCGTGCAGCGCGGTGGTGAGCCCGGCCTCGCCGATGACGTACGCGGTGCCGCCGGGGCGCTGGTCGTCGAGGAACTTCGCGGTGGCCAGGGCGGAGGTCCAGATGCTCTGCACGGGCACGTCGAGGCCGATGCGGGAGAGCCGGGCGTGCAGGTCGCCCGGGGTGTACATGGAGTTGTTGGTGAGCACGAGGAAGGGCTTGCCGGAGTCGCGCAGCCGCTTGATGAAGGCGTCGGCGCCGGGGATCGGGATGCCTTCGTGCATCAGCACCCCGTCCATGTCCGTCAGCCAGGACTCGACCGGCATACGCTCCGCCATCTGCTCTCTCCAACCGGTGCCGCGGGGACGGGGTCACCAGCCTAAAGGCAGGAGCGGGGGACGGCGGGGGCGGAGGGGATGTGCGGGGGAGGGGCGGGGGCGGGTCGGTCGGCGGTGGGGCGGGCGGAGATGAGCCGGGTGGAGGGGCGCGAGCGGGCCGCGGGCGGTGTGGCGAAGGCGGCGGTTGGAGGAGTCGCGGTTGGTGACGGTGGAGCGGCGGA
>NZ_JACBXC010001293.1 GCF_013870535.1 Streptomyces phytophilus
GTGACGGCGTCGAGGTCGCGGAGCGCGTCGCCGTCGGCGGCGCTCGCGGGCCGAATGCGCAGCTCCCCGCGGCCGGCCGACCCGCCGCCGTGCACGTCACTCATGGGCTCACTGTGACACGGGCTGCCGGGGCAGGGCACATGAGGGCAGGATGGGCACATGCGCATCGCGGTCTCCGGCTCCTCCGGACTCATCGGCTCCGCCCTCGTCCGCTCGCTGCGGACCGACCGGCACGACGTCCTGCGGCTGGTGCGGCGGGAGGCGAGCGCGCCGGACGAGGTGCGGTGGGACCCGGAGAAGGGGTACGTCGACACCGGGCGGCTCGACGGCTGCGACGCCGTCGTGCACCTCGCCGGCGCCGGCATCGCCGACCGGCGCTGGACCGAGAGCTACAAGCGGGTGCTGCGCGACAGCCGGGTGCTCGGCACCGCGGCCGTCGCCGACGCGGTCGCCTCCCTCGACCGGCCGCCGGCCGTCCTCGTCTGCGGCAGCGCCATCGGCTACTACGGCGACACCGGCGACCGCCGCACCGACGAGAGCGCACCGCCGGGACGGGGCTTCCTCGCCGACCTGTGCCAGGAGTGGGAGGCGGCGACGAACGCCGCGGAGGAGGCCGGGATCCGCACCGTCCACGCCCGTACGGGCCTGGTGGTCTCCCGCAAGGGCGGGGCATGGGGGCGGCTGTTCCCGATCTTCCGGGCAGGGCTGGGCGGACGGCTCGGCAACGGGCGGCAGTACTGGAGCTTCATCTCCCTGCACGACCACATCGCCGCGCTGCGCCACCTCGTCGACACGGAGTCGCTGACCGGGCCGGTAAACCTCACGGGTCCCGAGCCGCTGACGAACCGCGAGGTGACGGCGGCGATGGGGCGCGTGCTGCACCGGCCGACGCCGTTCCCGGTGCCGGCGGCGGCGCTGCGGGTGGCGCTGGGCGGGTTCGCGGAGGACGTGATCGGCAGCCAGCGGGTGGTGCCGCGCAAGCTGCTCGACTCGGGGTTCGCGTTCGCGTTCCCGGGGATCGAGGAGGCGCTGCGGGCGGCGCTGCGGGGGTGAGGACCGGCGGGATCCGGGGCTGACCGGGGCTGGATCCGGGCCCGGTTGCGCCGGGTGTGCGTCCGTGCCCTTGTGGTGCGCACCTGGCCGGGGTCACCATCCGACCTATCGTCAACGGAACGCGTCCACGCCGGAACGCGGATACGGCCATGCCCAGTTGGGCATCACACAGGCGTCCAGTGGCATTCGAGAGCGCTCGGCCGCGGACGCACAACCCCGGGAGGCACCCGTGCCCCACGCCGCAGGAAGCACGGACCCCGTCGACGTCGTCGTCGTAGGCGCCGGACTCGCCGGTCTCTCCGCGGCCCAGCACCTGGTCGGAGCGGGCCTCGACGTGACCGTGGTGGAGGCGGACGAGCAGGTCGGCGGGCGGATGACCACCGACCACGTCGACGGTTTCCGGCTGGACCGCTCGCTGCAGCTGCTCAACACCTCGTATCCGGAGCTGCGTCGGCTGCCCGGGCTCGCGGAGGTGCCGCTCTGCCCGCTCGACGGAGACGTGGTGGTGTGCGCGGGCGGGCGGCGGCAGCGTATCGGCGGATCGAGGGGCACGGGGGGCGCGTTCACGACGGCGAGCGCCTTCGCCAGCGCGGCGCGTGCGCCCCGGGGGGCC
>NZ_JACBXC010001294.1 GCF_013870535.1 Streptomyces phytophilus
TCCGCCAGGTCCTTCCGCAGCCGCCCGATCGCCGCGTCGAGCCGCGCGTCGGCGCCCGCGGCGGCGTCGACCTCGGCGAAGAAGGCCGTCACGGTCTCCGGCCTGCGGGCCATCGCGCGCAGCGCGTCGAGCGCCGCGACGTTGCCGGAGCCCTCCCAGATCGACGGCAGCGGCGCCTCCCGGTACAGCCGCGGCATGCCGGACTCCTCGACGTACCCGTTGCCGCCCAGGCACTCCAGCGCCTCCGCGGCGTGCGCCGGACCCCGCTTGCACACCCAGTACTTGGTGACGGCGAGCCCGATCCGCCGGAACAGGGCTTCCTGCTCGTCGGCGGTACCGCTCTCCCCGCGGTCGACGGCGCCCGCCAGCCGCATGCTCGCCACGGTCGCCGCCTCGGCCTCCACGGCGAGGTCGGCGAGCACGTTCGCCATCAGCGGCTGGTCCGCGAGCCGCGTGCCGAACGCGCGCCTGTGCTGGGCGTGGTGCAGTGCCTGTACGACGCCGAGGCGCATGCCGCCGGCGGTGGCCAGCGCGCAGTCGAGCCGCGTCATGTTGACCATTTTGATGATGGTCTTCACGCCCCCGCCCTCCTCGCCGACGAGCCGGCCGACCGCGCCCTCGTACTCGATCTCGGCGGAGGCGTTGGAGCGGTTGCCGAGCTTGTCCTTCAGGCGCATGAGGCGGACCGCGTTTCGGGTGCCGTCCGGCAGCACGCGCGCGACGAGGAAGCAGGACAGCCCGCCGGGCGCCTGGGCGAGGGTCAGGAAGACGTCGGACATGGGCGCGGAGGTGAACCACTTGTGCCCGGTGAGCGCGTAGAGGCTGTCGCCGTCGCCGGTCGGTACGGCGCGGGTGGTGTTGGCGCGTACGTCGGAGCCGCCCTGCTTCTCCGTCATCGACATCCCGGCGATGAGACCGGACTTGGTGGTGGGCGGCCGAAGGCCGAAGTCGTAGTCGGCGGAGGTCAGCAGGGGCTCGTACGCGGCGGCGAGGCCGGGCGAGGTGCGCAGCGCGGGGACGGCGGCGTACGTCATGGAGACGGGGCACAGGTGGCCGGCGTCGGTCTGGCCCCAGACGAGGAGCTTCGCAGCGCGCGCGACGTGCGCGCCGGGAGTGCGCTCGCGCCACGGCGCGGCGTGCAGGCCGTGCTGGACGGCCGTACGCATCAGGTCGTGCCAGTGCGGATGGAACTCGACCTCGTCGACGCGGTGCCCGTAGCGGTCGTGGGTACGCAGCACGGGCGGCTGCTCCTCGACGCAGCGGGCCCACTCCTGGGCCTGCGGCCCGCCGGCGAGCAGCCCCAGCTCGCGCACGCCGTCCTCGGCCCAGGCGGCGCCGTGGGTGCGGAGGGATTCCAGGAGGGCGGGGTAGGCGGCGACGTCGTAGGAGGTGAGGGGAGGGGGCTGGTTGGTGACCTCATGGGTGGTCGGCATGGGGGACTCCCAGGGCTCGCAGGGTGAAGGCGACGAGGCGGTCGGGGGTATGGGCCCCGGGCGTGTAGGAGCCGTCGGCCGCACCGGACAACGGCCCGATGAGCGCCTCCGCACACGCCCCGACGAGCGCGGCGGCGGTCAGCTGCGGATCCTGCCGGGGCAGCCGCCCGGAGGCCGTGCCCTCGGCGATGCGGTCGGCGAACACGTCGCGGAACGCCCGCCGGAAGACG
>NZ_JACBXC010001295.1 GCF_013870535.1 Streptomyces phytophilus
AGCGCAGCCTGGCCATGAGGGCGTGCTCGACGAGCGTGATCAGCGTGGACTTGGACTCGGACCGATGCCGCGCGTCCGTCGTCAGGATCGGCGTCTCCGGACCGATCTGCAACGCCTCACGCACCTCGTCCGGCGAGTACGGCTGATGACCGTCGAACCCGTTCAACGCGATCACGAACGGCAACCCCGAGTTCTCGAAGTAATCCACCGCAGGGAAACAATCCGCCAACCGCCGCGTATCCACCAACACCACCGCACCGATCGCACCACGCACCAGATCGTCCCACATGAACCAAAAACGATCCTGACCAGGCGTCCCGAACAGATACAGGATCAAATCCTGATCCAACGTGATACGACCAAAATCCATCGCCACCGTCGTCGTGGTCTTCCCCGACACCTGCGACAGATCATCGATCCCCGCAGACGCCGACGTCATCACAGCCTCGGTACGCAACGGATTGATCTCCGACACCGAACCCACGAACGTGGTCTTCCCCACCCCGAAACCACCCGCCACCACGATCTTCGCCGACGTGGTCGCACGAGCCGGAGAAGAACCGGCCACACCACTAGAGCTTGCGAAGTCCACTGAGCACCCTTTCGAGCAAAGTCACATCGGGGGTTCCGTCGGCATCCGTGCCGCCGCCGGGCTGGTGGATCGCCACGAGGCCGGCCTCGGCCAGGTCGGCGACCAGAATGCGCGCGACGCCCAGCGGCAGGGTCAGCAGCGCGGAGACCTCGGCAACGGATTTCACCTCTCGGCACAGGTGGCAGATCCGCTGGTGCTCCGGAAGCAGCCCCTGCAGCCGCATCGGGTCGGCCGACGTGCTCACCAGGGCTTCGATGGCGAGCTGGTAACGGGGCCGGGTCCGGCCGCCGGTCATGGCATAGGGCCGGACCAGCGGCTGATCGCCTTCACCTTCGTAGGGCTGATGCTGGGCACCACCGTACGAGTCGGGTGAGGCGGGTGGCGGGGTCATGGATCCTCCGGGCGGGAACATGGCCGATGGGGAAGGGTCTGATAAAGCGGGCGGCCGGGGCGGCCGGCCGTGGTTCAGTGCAGCAGGCTGCCCTGCAGTTCCGCGCGCAGGTCGGGGGTGAGCACCGCGCCCGCCCGGTCGACCAGCAGCGCCATCTCGTAACCGACCAGGCCGATGTCGCACTCCGGGTGCGCCAGCACGGCGAGCGAGGAACCGTCGGAAACGGACATGATGAAGAGGAAGCCGCGCTCCATCTCCACCACCGTCTGGTTCACGCTGCCGCCTTCGAAAATGCGCGAGGCACCGGCCGTCAGCGACGTCAGTCCGGACGCCACCGCGGCAAGCTGATCGGCACGGTCCCGCGGGAAGCCGTCGGACATCGCCAGAAGCAGTCCGTCGGCGGAGACCACCACCGTGTGCGACACCCCCGGGGTGTTGTCCACGAAATTGGTGATCAACCAGTTCAGATTCTGCGCCGCCTGGCTCAATGGACTCAACTAACGCTCCTGCTGATAGGTGGGACCAAAGCCGTTGCCGCCGAGGGTCTCACCGGTGCCGCCTGCCTGGCGGCCCCGCTGGATTCCCCGGCGCAGGCTCGTCAGCCTGCCGCGCACGTCGTCGGGCGCGCGCGAGACCTGGGTTCCGCTGGCGTTCGCGGACTGCTGCGCGGTACCCGCGAC
>NZ_JACBXC010001296.1 GCF_013870535.1 Streptomyces phytophilus
CTCCGTCAGCGCCACCAGCTCCGCGACCTGCGGCCGCGCGGTCGGCTCCTTGGCGAGGCAGCGCTCGACCAGCGTGCGCAACTCGCCTTCGATGCCCGACAGTTCCGGCTCCTCCGCGGCGATCCGGAACATCAGCGCGTGCGCGCCGCTGTCCTCCGTACCGAACGGCATCCGCCCGGTCGCCGCGAACGCCAGCACCGTACCCAGGCAGAACACGTCGCTCGCCGCCGTGACCCGCTCGCCGCGCACCTGCTCGGGCGACATGAAGCCGGGCGAGCCTATGACCGCGCCGGTACGGGTCAGCCCGTCGCCGGCCGCCGTGACCGAGTCGAGCGCGCGGGCGATGCCGAAGTCGATGACGCGCGGCCCGTCGATGGTGACCAGGATGTTGGACGGCTTGAGGTCGCGGTGGACGAGCCCGGCGGCGTGGATCGCCTGCAACGCGCGCGCCAGCCCGCCGGCGAGCGCGCGCACGGAGGCGTCGGGCAGCGGGCCGAAGTCCCTGGCGACGACCTCGTGCAGCGAGGGCCCCGCGACGTACCCGGTGGCGACCCACGGCGTCGCGGCGTGCGTGTCGGCGTCGAGGACGGGCGCGGTCCACTCGCCGCCGACCAGGCGCGCGGCGGTGATCTCCTGCGTGAACCGGCGCCGGAACTCCGGCTCCCGCGCCAACTCGGCCTTGACCAGCTTCACCGCGGCGGTCCTGCCGCGTTCCGAACGGGCGAGGTAGACGCGTCCCATGCCGCCTTCGCCGAGCCGTCCGAGCAGTTGGTACGAGCCGACGCGGCGCGGATCATCCGGTCCGAGGCTGTCCATGCTGCCCCCTTCCCCCTCGTCGGGCGTGCCTATTGTGTCGGGTCGGCAGCTGAGCCGTCCGCCCTTGTGTAGTGCCGGGTGCGCTGCTCCCCACCGAGGAACTGGCGGTCCAGCACGGAGCCGTCGGCGGTCGCCTGCATCGCGGACGAGAACCCGGGCACGCACGGGCCCCCGAGCTGCCCGCCGCCCGAGTCGTCGCCGAGGCCGTCGGGGGTCTCGCCGGAGCCGGAGTCCTCCGGGCCCGCGACCGAGGTGATCTCCGAAGGGCCGAGCAGCACGCGGTCGTCGCGCTGGTCGACGCCGACGAAGTCGGCCTTCGCCTGGCAGGTGTCGCCGTCGCCGGTACGGGTCGTGAAGCGCACGGCGATCTGCCCCGGCGCGGCCTGGACGACCTGCATCACCTGGGTACCGGAGCCGGCGGGCCGCTGCCAGCGGCCCAGCAGCTCGCGCGGTATGCGGCGGTCGCGGGGCTCGACCTTCGTCAGCTCGGCGGTGCGGCCGCCGTCGGCGCGCCAGAGCAGTTTGCCGTCGTCGTACGTGACCACGTGGCCGCCGACCGGAGAGCACTCGCCGGCGGGGGCGGCCTCGACGACCTCGGTGTCGAGGTGCAGGCCCTTGCCGGCGGCGGTCAGCTCGCCCTCGCTGGTGCACTGCGACTGACCGCTGAGCACGATGCTGGTGGCCACGACCTCGCCCTTCTCGCCGGGGCGGATCGTGAACTGGCGGTAGGTGCCGGTGGGTTCGCCGTCGCGGAGCTGGGTGCCGAGCCAGGCGCCGAGGTAGCGGTCGGGGACGTCGGAGCTGCGGGTGGTGGCGCCGTCGTCGTCGCGCTGGGTGGCGAGGGCG
>NZ_JACBXC010001297.1 GCF_013870535.1 Streptomyces phytophilus
GAGGCGTACGACGCCGGGGACGGCGGCGTCGGCGGTGCGGGTCGGGGTGCGGGTCGTGGTCGTCGGTGTGACGCGCGTAGCCTCGCTGCCGCGGCATGCCGGGCGCGTCCCCGTCTTCGTACAGAGTGTCGTCCCAGCCGAGCTCGCGGGCTCTGTCGGGGCGACCGTTCGCTCCGCTACCGCGGACATTGCTGCGGCGCATGGGGCCTCCTGGTCGATCGCGGACGTGCGGTGTCCAGTCCGCACGTACGCCTCACTTCGCACAGACGTTCTTGTCTCCGGCCTTGACGTTCTGCACCCCGTCCGGCGCCTTCTCCGGTGCCTCGACCGGGGTGCCCGGCGCGGCGAAGTCCTCGCCGAGCGTGAGCGTCATGGATCCTTCGGCCCCTGCGTTCTCCCCCGTCTTCTTCATTGCCGACTTCGGCAGTCCCATCATGTCGGCCAGCCGCGCGGCCTGTTCGGCCTGGTCAGGGCCGTACTCAAGCCGGGTCTCGGGCAGCTCGGAGGCGTTGCCCGCCTCGGCGGCGTAGCCCACGCCCTCCTCCACCAGCCACGTGGCGGTGGCCGACGCCATGCCGGACTCCCCGCCGCCGTTGACGACGTCGACCCTCACCTCCCCGGGCTCCGACTTCTTCACCGGCTTGCCCTTCTTGCCCTTCTTCGCCCCGTCGAACGGCTTGTCCGCGTCGAGCAGTTTGAAGAGCGGCTTGGCCTTGGCCTCATCCATAAGGACCGTCGCGTCGTCCTCAGGGTTGTCCAGGACCGGCAATGTCGCGAAAGTAATCTCGTCCTGGGGCACCTTCTTGAGGTCGTTGGCCAGGTCCATGAGCTTCTTGGCGCTGCCGATGCCGGAGTCGACGGTGAGCGCCTTGGTGGCGGCGTCGGCGAGGTCGTACATCTTCTTCGGATTGCTGAGCGAGCCGCCGGACTTCATCTTGCGGATGAGCGAGCTGAGGAACTGCTGCTGCAGCTCGATCCGGCTCAGGTCGCTGCCGAAGCCGACCGAGTAGCGGGTGCGGACGAAGGCGAGCGCCTCCTCGCCCTCGATCGTGTGCCTGCCCGCCGGCAGGTTGAGCTTGGACTTGGGGTCGTCGATGTCCTCCGCGAGGCACACCTCGACGCCGCCGACCGCGCTGGACAGGTCCTTGACCGCGTTGAAGTCGGCGAGGATGAAGTGGTTGACGTCGAGACCGGTCAGCTGCTCGACGGTCTTCCAGGTGCAGCCCGGGTCGCGGCCGAACTGGCCGAGGCTCTCGTTGAACTTGGTGCCGTACGTCCCCGGGATGGTCTTCCAGCTCCCGTCCTCCTGCTTGGTCTTGCAGTCGGGTATGTCGGTGATCATGTCCCGCGGGATGCTCATCGCGGTGGCGTTGGTGCGGTCCTCGGAGACGTGGAACAGCAGGGTGGTGTCGGCGTGGCCGGGGCTGTTCATGTCGCCGTAGCCGTCGTTGCCCTTGCCGGTGCGCTTGTCCGTGCCCATCACGAGGATGTTGACCGGGCCGTCGATGACCGCCGCGTGATCCTCGCCGGCGACCTCGACCTTGTCTATGTTGCCGTTGAGCTTGCGGTAGACGAGGTACGCGGCGGTGCCCACGGCGAAGAGCACGATCGCCAGGCCGCCGGCGACCCAGATGAGCGCCTTCTTCTTCTTGCTCTTGCG
>NZ_JACBXC010001298.1 GCF_013870535.1 Streptomyces phytophilus
CAGGCCGAGGACGGCGGAGCCGGCGAGGAGCACCTCGGGCAGCAGGTCGAGGGGGTTCTCGTTCATGCCGCTCGCCGTCCCGGTCATCGGGCGACGAGTTCCAGGACGGTGTGCGAGAACGGCTCGATGACGTCGAGGACGAAGCGGGGGAAGACGCCGAGTACGACGGCGAGGGCCAGCAGCGGGACGATCGCCGCCGCCTCGTGCGCGCGCAGATCGGGGAACGGCCGCGGCGTGCCGGGCGAGTCGGGCAGCCGCAGCGGGCCCAGGAACATCCTCTGGAGCGCCCGTACCAGCAGCGCGGCGGTCAGCAGGATGCCGAGCACGGCCACCGCGGTCGCCACCGGGCGCGGGCCGAGGCTGCCGGCCAGGATCTGGAACTCCGCGATGAAGCCGGAGAACCCCGGCAGCCCGAGCGAGGCGAAGACGGCGACGCCGGTGAGCGCGGCGAAGGCCGGGGCGCGGCCGGCGACGCCGGAGTAGGCGTCCATGGCGTACGTGCGGCCGCGTTCGTGGAGCACGCCGGCGAGCAGGAACAGCGCGCCGGTCAGCAGCCCGTGGCTGACCATCTGGTACGTCGCGCCGGTCACGGCGAGCCGGCGGGCGGCGGCGGTGTCCTCGCCGAGCGCGGCGGCGGCGCCGAGGGCCAGGAGGATGTAGCCCATGTGGTTGACCGAGGTGTACGCGATCATGCGCTTGAAGTCCGTCTGCGCCAGGGCCACCAGCGCCCCGTAGAGCACGGAGACGACGCCGACGGCGGCGAAGACCGGGGCGTACGTGCGCCACGACTCCGGCAGCAGCGGCATGGCGATGCGCAGGAACCCGTACGTGCCCATCTTCAGCAGCACCCCGGCCAGGATCGCCGAGCCGGCCGCCGGGGCTTCGGTGTGGGCCGGCGGCAGCCAGGTGTGGAACGGCACCGTCGGCGTCTTGACGGCCAGGCCGAGGCCGACCGCCAGCAGGACCAGGGCGCTGTGGCCGGACCGGCCGGCGAGCGGGTTCTCCTCGGCCAGCGCGACGATGTCGAACGTGTGCGGTTCGGCGGCGAGATAGAGGCCGATGAAGCCGAGCAGCAGCGCGAGCGAGCCGGAGAAGGTGTAGAGGAAGAACTTCTGCGCGGCGCGCGCGGCGCCCGGGTGGCCCCAGCCGGCGATGACGAAGTACATCGCGACGATCGACAGGTCGAAGAAGACGAAGAAGAGGATGAGGTCGAGCGAGGCGAAGAGGCCCAGGCAGGTGGTCTCCAGGAAGAGGAACAGGGCGGCGAACTCCCGCACCCTGCGGGTCTCGCGCAGCGCGTACAGCGCGCAGGCCGGGAAGAGCACGGCGGTCAGTGCCAGCAGCGGCAGCGACAGGCCGTCGACGCCGACGTGGTAGCCGATGCCGGCGCTGGGGATCCAGCGGGCGTGCGTCTCGTACTGGATGCCGCCGCCGTGGTCGTAGCCGGTCCACAGCGCGACGGTCAGCGCGAGGACGGCGGCGGAGACGGCGGCCCAGCTGAGCAGGAAGACCCGGCGGCCGGTGGCGCGCGGCAGGCAGAGCAGCACGGCGGCTGCGGCGGCTGGGAGGAAGACGAGGGCCGTGAGCACGGGGGCGGTCACCTCACGAGGACGAAGACGGCGGCGAGGACGGTGAAGGCCGCGGCGGCCTGGGCGAGG
>NZ_JACBXC010001299.1 GCF_013870535.1 Streptomyces phytophilus
ACCCCGACCATCGCGACCACCGGCATGTCCTTGACCCCCATCGCGATGCCCAGCCCCGTCGCCAGCTCGTCACGCGCACCGGCCAAGTCGCCCCGTGCGCACGCCAGCAGCCCCCGCCCGGTCCGTACGATCGCCTCGATCTGCGGCACCGCCATCCCGCCCCGCCGCAGCGTCGCCAGCGCCTCGTCGTACCACCGCGCCGCCTCGTCCCACTCCCCCGCCCAGCGCGCGAGGTCACCCAGTACGTCCCGGCACAGCGCCGCGACGTGCGAACGCCCGTCCCGCACCGCCGCACGCAACACGCGGTGCAACTCCGCGTGCGCCGCCTCCGTGCGCCCCTGCGCCGCCTCAAGCTGCGCGAGCCGGGTCCGCAACTGCCCCACGTCGTCCGCGGCGTGCACCTCGCGCATCAGCCCCAGCGCCTCCTCGAACCCCGACCGCGCCCGCTCCGTGTCCCCGAGCAGCGCCCGGTACTCGCCGAGTTGGTGCAGCGCCATCGCCAGCCCCCACCGGTCGCCGACCTCGCGGAACCCCGCGGCCGCGGCCTCAAGGTCCTCCTCCAGCCCCGGCGCGTACCCCCGGTTCTCGCGGAACGCCGCCCGGATCATCCGCAGCAGCGCCCGCGCCCACGGGTCCGGGTGTCCCAGCCGCTCGTCGATCGCGGCGAGCCCGCGCTCGTCGTCGTCGGTGACCACCGCGATGCCCGGCTCCAGCACCGCCAGCATCGGATGCCCGCGCTCCGGATCGACGCGCGCCGCCAGCGCCTTCAGCTCGTCGAGGGCCCCCGGGTCGGGCTCGGCGCCGCCGCTGGTGGCGGTGTTGATCAGGTAGAAGCCGAGGGCGACCGCGTGCGCTTCGAGGGGCGGCTCGCCCGGGACGTCGAGCGCGAGGTGGAGCCAGTCGGCGGCCTCGCTGTGCTGGCCGAGGATCAACCAGTAGATGCCGAGGGCGGCGACCAGGCGGACCGCGGTGCCGGCGTCCTCGGCGTCGACGGCGTGCCGCAGGGCCGCGAGGAGGTTGTCGTGTTCGGCGTCGAGCAGGGCGATCCAGCCGAGCTGTTCGCGGGCGCGTACGTGCGGATCCGCGGTCTCGGCCAGCCGGAGGAAGTGCGCGGCGTGGGCGGCCCGTACGCGGTCGAGGTCGCCGGCCTCGGCGAGGCGGTCGCGGCCGAACTCACGGATGGTCTCCAGCATGCGGTAGCGCGGACCGGCGCCCGACTCGGCGCCCGGCTCGGCTTTCGCGCCCTGCGGTGCTTCCGCGATCTGCAGCAGGGACTTGTCGGCGAGGGCCGCGAGCAGGTCGAGTGCGGTGACGACGTCCATGCCGCACACCCCCGCGACGGACTCGGGCGTCGCGCCGCCCGGGAACACCGACAGCCACTCCGCGAGCCGCCGCTCCCGGTCGTCCAGCAGCTCCCAGCTCCAGGCGACGACGGCCTGGAGCGTACGGTGCCGGGGCAGCGCGGTCCTGCTCCCGGTGGTCAGCAGCCGGAAACGGTCTCCCCCACGGCTCGAAGAACTCGCGTGGGCGGTGCCCCCAAGCCGGGCGGCGACCTGCTCGACGGGCAGCGACCGCAGCCGGGCGGCGGCCAGTTCGATGGCCAGCGGCAGGCCGTCGAGGCGGCGGCAGATCTCGGCGACGGCGGCGGCGTTGGC
>NZ_JACBXC010000013.1 GCF_013870535.1 Streptomyces phytophilus
TCACCGTCCAGACCGGGAAAGGCGGCGACCCTGCTGTCCCCGCGCCGGAACGCGCCGTCGCCGAAGGCCCGCGCGACCGCCAGCACGAGGTTCGTACCGACGAGGAACGCCGACGCGGCCAGGACTCCGCCATCGCCGCGCAGCCGCACTTCCCAAGGCGGCGGTGTCGTCAACGTCTTCCCCAACCCCACGCATCCACGATACGGCTCGGGACGCGACTCGGCCGCCGCCTGTCACGGGTGCGGGTGAACGGCCCCCGCCCGCCCGCCGTCCGACGGCGTCGGCCGGTGTGGTCAACGGGAGGTGCCGGCATCCGCCGCCGTACGTCCGCGGGCGTGCGGTGGCGCAACCGCGGCGCTACCGGCGTCCTGTACCTCTGGCGTACGCGAGAGGACGGCAACGCACGCGAGTCACCCCCACCACCCCCACCACCGTCTGGAGACGACATGTCGCAACGACGATCCCGCCGCGGCTTCCTGGGGATAGCCGCCGCCGTGGCCGCCGCACCCGTGATCTGCTCCGGTCAGGCGTTCGCCGCGGACCCGCGAGAGCTGCCGATCGTGAACCGCGCCGACCACCCCGGCGCGATCCACCCGTCCGGCGGCCTGCGGCACGCGCAGACGGAGCCGCTCAACGCCACCGTCGACTGCGCGCTGTCCGGACGGAGGGCCCAGTGACCACCTTCGTCACCCGGTCGCAGTGGGGTGCACGCGCCCCGCGGAACACCAACGGCAACATCACGCCCCAGCACGGCGGGGTGACCATCCACCACGTCGACGCCGTCCACGTCGCCCGCGAGAACCACGCGGACTGCGCCGCCCAGGTGCGCGGGATCCAGAACCACCACATGGACGGCAACGGCTGGGCGGACATCGCGTACAGCCACCTCGTCTGCGTGCACGACCACGTGTTCCAGGGCCGCGGTGAGAACCGCCGCACGGCCGCGAACGGCACCGACCCGGGCAACCAGAACTGGTACGCCGTCTGCGGTCTCGTCGGCGGGACCGCCGGGGACTACGACACCATCACCACCGGCCTGGTCAACGCCTTCCGCTACGCCGTCAACCGGCTGCGTACGCAGGGTGGCGCGGCCCGTGCCATCTGCGGCCACCGCGACCACCTGAGCACCGGCTGCCCGGGGAACCTGTACGCGAACGGCGTGCTCAACGGTGCGACGAACCCCGGCGGCGGCCCGCTGCCCCACCCCGGCGTCAACTTCCGCCAGCCGCCGACCTTCAGCCACGCGAGCGTGGCCACGTGGCAGAACCAGATGAACGCCGCCCACGGCTACAGCCTCACCGCGGACGGCGCCTACGGCCCCAACTCGTACGCCGCGTGCCGGGACTTCCAGTCGAAGAAGGGCCTCGACGTCGACGGCATCGTCGGCCCGGCCACCTGGGGAGCCGCCTTCCCCGGCTGACGGACCGCCCCCCGGCCTCCCGTCCGATGCCGGTGGGCGGAGTCCGGCCCCGCGGGGGACGCTCCCGGCGGGGCCGGGCTCAGGAGCGGGAGTTCAGCCGGGCGGGCGGTGCGGGGGCCGTGACGCGCAGGCGGTAGCCGACGCCGCGGATGGTCTCCACCAGGTCGGCGCCGAGTTTGCGGCGCAGGTAGCGGACGTACACGTCCACGATGTTCGAGCCCGGGTCGTAGTCGAAGCCCCATACCCGGCTGAGGAGTTGCTCGCGGGTCAGCACCTGGTCCGGGTGGCGCAGGAAGACCTCGGCCAGGGCGAACTCCCGGGCGGACAGCTCCGCCATGCGGTCGTCCACGTGGACGCGGCGGGTGCGCAGGTCCAGGGCGATGCTGCCGGCGCGCAGCACCGTGGGCTCGTAGGAGGGTTCGGTCCGCAGGCGGACGCGGATCCTGGCCATCAGCTCCTCGAAGGAGAACGGCTTCGGTATGTAGTCGTCGGCGCCGGCTTCCAGGCCCGCGACCACGTCGCTCACGCTGTTGCGGGCGGTGAGGATGACGACGGGGATGGTGACCCGGGCCTCGCGGAGCTTGCGCAGGACGGAGAAGCCGTCGCAGGCCGGCAGGCCGAGGTCCAGGATGAGCAGGTCCCAGCCCCCTGTGCGGGCGTGGTCGTGCGCGGCGAGCCCGTCAGTGACGACGGAGGTGACGAAGCCATGGGTGCGCAGCCCCCTTTCGACGAAGGCGGCGATTCTGGCTTCGTCCTCCGCGATGAGTATCCGGTGCATGGTGTCCTCCCTGCCAGGGGAAGCGGGCAGGCAACAAGATAGTGAACCGGGCACCGGCGCCGTCGGCGTCGTCCACCCGTGCGCTCCCCCCGTGCGCCTGCGCGATCGCCTGGACGATCGCCAGCCCCAGACCGAGGCCCGCGTCCGGGGCGTCCGGTGTGCCGGAGCGGCCGGAGCGGGGGGCGGGCGTGGGGTGTTCGGCGCCACTCCCGGTACCGGTGTCGGTGTCGGTGCCGCGGGCGAAGCGGTCGAAGATGCGCAGCCGCTCCTGCGGCGCCACGCCGGGGCCCGTGTCCCGTACCCACAGCACGACGTGGCGGGCCCGGACCACCGAGCCCATCTCGATGAGGTCGCCCTCGCGGGTGTGCTGGACGGCGTTGAGCGCGAGCTGGATCAGCGCCTGGGTGAGCCGCTGCCGGTCCACGAGCACGGTGGCCTCGGCGACGTGCGCGATCCGCCACTGGCGGTCCCCCAGCGCCCGCGCCTTCATCACCACGTCGATGATCAGGTCCGTCAGGTCGGTCTCGCCGACGGTCAGGAAGTCCGGCCGCTTCACCTTGGCCAGCAGGAGCAGGTCGTCGACTATGCGGGTCATGCGCTGCAGTTCGTCCAGCACCAGCAGGTACGTCTGGCCGCCCGCCCGCTTCGCGTCGTCGTCCATCAGTTCCAGGTTTCCGCGGATCACCGTGATCGGCGTACGCAGTTCGTGCGCGACCTCGTTGAGGAACTGCCGCTGGGTGGTGAAGGCGCTCTCCAGCCGGTCCAGCATGTGGTTGAACGTGTGCGCCAGTTCGGCGACGTCGTCCGCGCCGGTGACGGTCAGCCGCTGGGTGAGGTCGGACTCGCTGATCCGCTCCGCGGTCTTGCGGACCAGCCGGACCGGCGCCAGGACCCGGCCGGCCAGCACCCAGCCGGCGGCGGCGGCCAGCAGGAACGCCGGGACGCCGGTGAGCAGCAGCACCTCGGCGATCCAGCGGTCCTCGCGCATGTGCCGGTCGCGGAACTCCAGCACCACCAGGCGCGTATCGCTCGGATCCCCCGCGACGCGGACGGGGACGACCCCGTAGCGGACCTTGCCCGCCCTGGAGTCCAGCCACCCGACCTCCGTGCCGACGGGCCGGGCCAGTTGCGCGACGACCTCCGGGTTCCGGTCGAGCCGGACCGGCACCGCGTTGGCGCTGCGCCGGTCGGCGCGGCCGTCGACGATGGAGAAGTACGCCTCCTCACGGGTGGGCAGGTTCACCGTCATGAACTGGGTGAGCAGATCCGCCCCGCGGGCGAAGGGCCGGCCGGTCGCCGGGTCCTGAGCGGTCCTGGCGAACCGCCGCAGTTCGTCGGTCTTCCGCCGCAGTTGCTGGTCCACCTGTGTGTCGATCTCCGCCAGCCAGATCACCGTGATGCCCATCGTCGGCGCGGCCAGGGCCGCGCCGACGAGTAACAGCATCCAGCCGACGATGCGGGACCGCGCGCTGAACGTACGTCGAGGCATCCCTCACCCCCACTCACCGCCGTCGTCGTCGTCTCTGCCGTCGTCCTCGCCGTCGTCGTCGCCCTGCCAGGCCCCTCCGATCAGCTCGGGGTGGGGTGAGGTGCTGCCGCTGTGCGGCGGCGGGCGCGTGGTGACGGAGACCCCGCCGCGGTCCCGGGCGGTGGCGGCGGACGAGGTGGCGTGCGGCGTCGCGGAGGCCGCCGGGGAGGAGGTCGCCGCCGCCGGCGGTGACGACAGGGACGACAGCGGGGCCGAGGCCCGCCGGGGCGTCTCGCGCGCCTTCGGCCTCTGGCCGTCGTCGCCGGTGACGACAACGGCGGGCCCGAGGCCCGGGGAGTCGCTTTCGACCCACATGCCGCCTATCGCCGCTCCCGCGGCCGCGAAGGCGAAAGACACGGTGATCGGCACTAAAGCTCTGCGCAGAGGCATGCCGGACAGTGTGCCCTCCTGGTACCGCATTGCCGAGAAAAAGGAGAGCATTCTCATCTCACCTGATCACGGGCCGGATTCGGGCTCCGCGGCCGTCTGTCGGACGTCGGATGTGGGTCGTGCGAATAATGGCCTGGCGGGGCGAATGTTCGGAATTCCGGGTGGCCTCCGACAGCCCCCGCGCTCCGGGGGTCGGGAAAAGCGCGGGGGGTGCCGGGGGTGACCCGGGGAATTACCCGCGGGTCACCCGGCCGGGGGGTCCTGGAGCGCTGCGGCCGGCGGCTCGGAATCCCGTGTGCGGCACGGGTCGCCGGCCTGCGGCTCGCCGGACTCCCGGCGGTCGGGGACGGGGGTCGTGGGGTGCTGGCGCGGGGCGTCCGGGTCCGCGTCGGCGTCGGGACGGGCGTCCGCGTGGGCCTCGTCCGGGTGGGACGGCTCCCCGGGGGCGGTGTTCCGGCCGGCTGCGGCGTCGACGCGGGTGACGTCGGCGCGGGCGGCCGCGGAGCGGGATGCGTCGGCGCGGATGATGGCGATCAGCGCCGCGTACGGGTCGGTGGCCATGGGGGTTGCCTCCTCGTCAGGGCCGGCCGTGCGGCATGGCCGCCGGGTGGCTCGGGTGGACGCCGGTGTCGTGCGCGTGGCCGGGGTGCGCGGCCGGTCCGGGGTGGTGCCTGTGGGCCGCGGGGTGGCCGGGGTGGTCGTACGGGTGCTCGTGGGGGTGTCCCGGGTGCTCGTGGGGGTGGCCGTGGTGCTGGTGGGCGTGGGGCGCGGAGTCCTCGGCCGCGGCGTACGCATGTGAGTGCCGCGGCTCCGGCGCGTACGGCCGGACGCGCTCGGACACGGTCGCCGGCGGTACGGGGAGCGTCAACTCGACGGTGGACGGGTCCTCCTCTCCCTTCCCGCCGCCCGGCGCGGCGCCGGGCAGGAACAGGTCGACCCGCTCGGTGCCGGCCTTGCGCTGCTGCTCGGCCCACGTCTCCAACTGGTTGCGGCAGGCGTGGTCGAGGTGGGAGAGGCCGGTGGCGTCCACCTGGACCACGCTCCTGTCGGCGATCGACTCCAGGGCCTCGATGAGCCGCGGCAGCCGCAGGAAGGTGGCGTTCCCCTTCAGCTCCAGCCGGGCGGAACCGCCGTCGACGGTCCGGCGGATGGTGATCCGGGACATCCGCAGCGCGGCGAGGACGATGGCGACGGCCAGCCCGGCCACCACGCCTTCGAGGAGGTTGGTGAGCACGATGGCCAGCGTCGTGATGATCATGACCACGGCCTCGCCCCGGTCGCTCCGCCACATCGCGGGGAAGGCCGCGGGGTTGAACAGCTTCCAGCCGGCGTGGACGAGGATGCCGGCGAGCACGGCCACGGGGATCATCCCGAGGAGGCCGGGCAGCAGCAGTCCGAAGCCGAGCATCCAGACGCCGTGCAGGATGCGGGAGAGCTTGGTCCTGGCGCCGGCCTGGACGTTGGCGGAGCTGCGAACGATGACCGCGGTCATGGGCAGGGCGCCGAACACCCCGCAGACGGTGTTGCCGACGCCCTGGGCGGTCAGCTCGGCGTTGTACTTCGTCCGCGGCCCCGTGTGCATCCGGTCCACCGCCGCGGCGCTGAACAGGCTCTCCGCGGAGGCGATGACCGTGAACGTGACCACCATGGTGAGCACCGCCGGATCGGCCAGTTCGCCGAAGCCGGCGGGGTCGGTCACGTGCACCGAGTCCAGCAGGTTGCCGACCTTCACCGTCTTGACGTCGAGGCCCGCCAGGCCGGTGATGCCCGCCCCGAGGACGACGACGAGCAGCGGCGCGGGCATCCTGCCCAGCGGCCCGGGCACCTTCTTCCACAGGAAGCACAGGGCGATGGACATGACGCCCAGCAGCAGCGCCGCCCGCTTGCCGGGGTCGTCGAGGGCGGTGCCGACCAGGTCGGGCAGGCCGGTGAGGTTCTCCATGGCCGAGCCGAGCTGGTCGGTGTCCATGACCGCGTACGCCTGGCCGAGCATCAGCGGCACCCCGATGCCGGCGAGCATGCCCTGCACCACGGAGACGGAGATGGACTGGAACAGCCGGCCCATCCGCAGCAGCCCGAGCAGTATCTGGCACAGCCCGGCGGCCAGGACGACGGGGCCGACCATGCCGACGCCGTGTTCGGTGACGAACTCCATGACGAGGACGGCGAGTCCGGCGGCCGGCCCGCTGACCTGGAAGGTGCTGCCCGGCAGAAACCCGACGACGATGCCGCCGACGATGCCGGTGATGATGCCGAGCGACGCGGGGACGCCGGACGCGGCCGCGATACCGATGCACAGCGGCAGGGCGACGAGGAACACGACGAGCGAAGCCATGAGATCGGCTCCCAGGGCGCCCGAGCCGGCCGGGCGGCCGGTGTCTCTGCGGGCGTGCCGCCCTGACCGTGATCGTGCACTGAGCATGGCATTCCTCTCTCACGCCGGGAGCCCGGCGCTGATGGGGGGACGGAGGAGGCGGTGCGGGTCAGTGCCGGCGGAAGATCCCCTGGAAGAAGTCGAGTTCGCGGACCTCGGCGGTGTCGACGCGGTAGAACCAGCCGTGCAGGCTCAGCCGGCCCTCGGCCAGGGCGCGTTCGACGTGGGGGTAGGTGCGCAGGGCTTCGAGCTGGGCGATGACGTGCAGTTGGACGAACTTGCGCAGCACCGCGTCGTCGGGCGGGGTCCCCAGCAGCGGCACCAGCGCGGGCCGCGCCTGCGACAGCCACTCCGCGACGCTGGGCAGCGCGCCCAGGTTCTCGTCCCGCGCGAGCGCCCCCACCGCGCCGCAGTGCGAGTGCCCGCACACGACGATGTCGCGCACCCGCAGCACGTCCACCGCGTACTCGATGGTGGCCGCCTCGCCGGACCTCAGCCCGTGCTGGTACGGGGGCACGACGTTGCCGGCGTTGCGGAGTTCGAACAGCTCCCCCGGGCGGGCGCCGGTGATGAGGGTGGGCACCACCCGCGAGTCGGAGCAGGTGATGAAGAGGGTTCCCGGACTCTGGCCGTCGCCGAACCGCCGGAAACTCTCCCGGTCGGGGGCGATACGGCGCTGGAAGGTCCGGGCGTGTTCGAGGAGTTCCTTCACGGCGGTCTCTCCTGGGTCGGATGCTCCGGATGAGTACGCGGTAGTTTTCGCGCGCTCGATGAGTCGTCCGTTGGACCACCGTGAGAGAGTTCTCACCGTCTTCGGCGGACGGGATTCCGTACGAAGAGGGCGGGACAGGAAATGCGCCGGGCAGCCTGCGGCGGGGCGGGAGAATGCACGCCTTGCCGCACCGGCTACGGCTTCAGGCCGACACCGCCGTACGCGGCCACGTCCGGCGCCTGTTCGCGCGGGCTCTCCGGCCGCCACCTCGGGCAGGAGACCACACCCGGCTCCAGCAGCTCCAGGCCCTCGAAGTAGCCGGCGATCCGCTCCGGGCTGCGCGCCGTGTACGGGACCGCCGCCCTCGGGTTGTGGCGGCGCAGGGCCTCGACGTAGGCCGCGTCGGTGGTCGTGCCGTCGTTGAGCGCGAGGTGGCTGCCCGCGGGCAGGGCGGCCAGCAGCCGCCGTACGACCGAACGTGCCTCGTCGTAGTCCTCGACGAGCCCGAGGATCCCCATCAGCATCAGCCCGACCGGCCGGGTGAAGTCCAGCGTGCGCGCCGCCTCTTCGAGGATCCGGTCGGTGTCGCGGGCATCGGCGTCGATGTACTGGCAGCGGCCCGCGGGGGCGGCGGTGAGCAGCGCCCGCGCGTGGGCGAGCACCAGCGGGTCGTTGTCGACGTAGACGATCCGCGCCTCGGGGGCGATCCGCTGGGCGATCTCGTGCGTGTTGTCGGCGGTGGGCAGCCCGCTGCCGACGTCCAGGAACTGGCGGATGCCCGCGTCGCGCACCAGGTGGCCGACCGCGCGGCCGGTGAACTGCCGGGAGCGGCGCGTGATGTCGGCCATCCCGGGGAAGACCGAGACGATCGCCTCCGCCGCCGCCCGGTCCGCCTCGAAGTTGTCGGTGCCGCCCAGGTGTTCCCCCAATGCACACATGTGTGCGAGAGGGAGATGGGCCATCATGGAGGACATGCTGACCACGGACTACGACGGGTGCGGGAAGTGCCTGGTGGGGGTGCGCAGGCTTAGCCGGAAGTCGGATGCGTCCAGCAGCCCGGACAAGCAGCGTGAGCAGGTGCTCAGCGCGGTGGAGTCGGTCGGCGGGCACGTGATCGCGTGGGCGGATGACTGGGAGGTCTCCGGTGCTACCGATCCGCTGACGCGCGATGGGCTGGGCCCGTGGCTGCGGGGGGAGGCGGGGCCGTACTGCGGTATCGCGGGGTCGGCGGTGGACCGGATCGGCCGTAATCAGCGCGATGTGTTGAACACCGCCTACATGATCCACGAAGAAGGTCGGCTGCTGGTCACCTACGGTCACGATGGGCCGTGGGACCTGGACGATCCGGCGGATGAGATGCGGTTGTCGATGGAGTCGTTCGGGGCGCAGATGGAGCTTCGGGCGATCCAGAAGCGCAACCGGGACGCCACGGTGCAGGCGCGGGCGGCGGGGCGGCCGAAGCAGCTCAATTCTTACGGGTACCGGTTCGTGCGGTTGATCCCTACCGGGCCGGTGGATCATGTGGAGATTGATCCGGTGGCTACTGAGGTGATCCGGAAGGTTGCTGAGCGGATCTTGGCGGATGCTACGGGCACGATCACCACGGACACCGAGGCGGCGCGCCTGAACCGGGCGGGGGTGCTGGCGCCGTCCGATCACCGTGCGGTGATGTATGGGCGGGCGCCGAAGGGCGCGCGGTGGACGGGTAAGACGCTGGTCCACATTCTCACCAGCGAGGCCGCGTTGGGGTATTTGATGCACGGCGGCAGGCCGGTGATAGGCAGTGATGGGAAGCCGGTGCGTCTGGCGCCGCCGTTGTGGGATGCGGCTACGCGGGATGCGCTGGTGAAGGCGACGGCGCCGAAGCGGAAGGGCAGTCGTGCGCCGAAGGCGGCCTACCGGCTGTCGGGGGTGGCGTACTGCGGCCAGTGCGGGCAGCGGTTGTATATCGGTGGTACCAGTAAGGCGCCCACGTATTTGTGCAAGGGGCGGGTGTTGGGGATCCGGTCGTCGCAGGGCTGTAAACCGGCCCCGTCGATCGCCGTTCCCACTCTTGACAGTCAGGTCGAGGAGTGGTTCCTGACTCGCTACGGCGAGGGTTATGTGATGCGGCGGGAGTACGACCCGGGCACCGGGTATGCGGGGCGCATCAAGGAACTGGAGAACTCCCGCAGAAGGCTGCGGGAAGACCGCCAAGCAGGGCTGTATGACGCGCCGGACGACGCGGAGTGGTACCGGCGGGAATACGGCCGCATGGGTGAGGAGATCGCCGAGATGCGGAAGCTGCCGGACCGGCCGCCGGGTATGCGGCTGGTGGCCACCGGGCAGACGATTGCCGAGCAGTGGCAGGCGGCGGCGGATGATGCGGTGCGGCGGGAAATCCTCACCGAATTCGATGTCAGGGTCACGCTGCATCCGCGCAGCCGTAAGCCGCGGGTGATGATGACGGGGACGAACATCTACCAGCAGGCCGCGTGAGGGCCGGTCGGGCGTAGAGGATTTCACGGCCGGTGCGGGTGGTGACCATCAGCGGCGCCAGGGTGAGCACCGCTCGTCGGGATGCACCCGCACCGGCCGGCGGCGCCGCTGTGGTGCCCAGCACTTCGGACAGTGGCCACCCGGCGAGGCGGTAGCCGAACCGTCCCAGCGTCTCGCCGTCCGCCAGCCGGAAGACCAGCCCACGGGCGTCCGCACGCTCGACAAGCACGGGCAGTGCGCGGGTGGCGGTAGCCACCTCCCAGCATCCGTGTGCGGCAGGCTGCCGGGTGTGTACGCGCCCGCCGAGGAGCAAGGCCACCCGAACGGCGAGGGCCGAGCTGCGGGTGTCTGCGCGCCAGCGGGTCAGTGTCTCGGGGTCGCCTGCGACCAGGCGGCCGGGGCGGAACCATCCGGCCAGCGGCCCGCGGTCGCACGTGTACGGCGGGCACGGCACGGCATCGGTGGTGCAGGGGTGGCGGGCAGCAGAGGACGCGCGCATGTATGAGCCCCTTGCGGGTGAGTTGGTCTCACCCGCAAAAGGCCGGGTTCAGGGGGTACCAATGGACATGACGCAGCGTGTTTTTACCCAACCGTTCCACGGCCCTGCCGCCGGCGCTGCCCGCCGACTATTGCTGACCAGCTTCTCTGGTAGATGAGTCGGGGTACACACAAGTACCGGGCTTGCGCGGCCTGACCTGCGACAAGGCCGACCGGACCCTGTACCTCTCTGAGAGGTACAGGGATGGGAACCCGGATCGGTAAGGGGATGGGTACCGGGACCGGCAGCACAGCCGCCCCGGGCTCCCGCGCCCCAGCCCGGACAAGGGCACTGACGGCGGGCAAGCGGGTTGGCAACCGGCGGACCGCCAGCCGGTTCCTGGCCCTTCTGCATGGGCCGGTTCGTGAAGCGGGGCACTTACAGGGTACTTAAAATCGCTGGTCGGCGGGGGCGGATGCGGATGGGCTTGCGATCTGAAGACGGGGGCGGGCATACAGCACGCTCCGGCCGCAGCGGGTGGTGTGGATCACCCGGGCGAGTTCCAGCACACCCGGCACACGGGCCTGTGCAGCCGCGTGAAGCCGTTTCATCTCTACGGGAGAGTGGGCCAGGTCCCATACCCCGGAGGTAAAGGAGAACTCTCCCAGCCGTGGGGCCTTCGCGAGCCGGAATACGACTCCGGTGCGGTGAATCCGAGAGACCACGATCCGCACGCGCGACGATGCGGTCGTCACCTCCGTTGAGCCGCCTGCGGCGGCTTTGGTGTCCGTCCGGGTGTGACCAAGTATCCGGGCGACTTCACGCGCCACATGCGGATGCCGGGTCACAACTCGCCAGCATGTCAGCGGCTCCAGATGGTCACCGACAGGGCGGCCGGGGTGAAAACGGCCCCCGTCGGCAGGTACACGCATCGAATCCGCGGCCATGCAGGAATTTCCCTTCACAGATCTGGTGCAGCCACCCCTTTTTCCATGCGGAGACGATGCACGGAACCAGGAGCCGGGACAGATCACCAAGCACAGGCGGTCGTCCCGCGTGCGGGTTTCTTTGCTTCGTGGCGGAGCTGGAGGGCGGTAGCGCGTTCCTGGCGGATGGCTTCTGCAAGCGGTTCTTCGCCGGGGCGGTAACCGGTGCCATCGTAGCGCCACGAAGCGAGGGTTTCGGTGGCGACAGGGTCCGGGGCGGGCCTTCCAACTCGTATGCGGGCTTGTTCGGTTTGCCAGGTGCGGCGGTCGTTGCGCAGGGCGGTGAGGGTGGTGGAGTAGCGGCGGGATTTGGTGGCGAAGTGGCCGCGGTATCCGAGGGTGTGGGCGAAGCGGCGCAGGTTGAGGTGGGCGAACTCCGGGATCTGGGCGAGGTCCCAGCAGGTGCGGATGAGTTGGCGGGTGTGCTGGCGTACGGGGAGGGAGGCCGGCGGTTGGGCCTGACCGGTGCCGTCGCAGTTGCGGCAGTCGTTCAGTCGGCCGTCGGGGGTCTCGTGGGTGCCGCGTCCGTGGCATGCGGTGCAGTACAGGGGGTGGTCGAGGGTGCCGGTGCCTTCGGCGCCCTTGGTGGCGTACTTGGCGATGTACCCGGCGACGGCACGGTCGGAGTGGTGGCCGTCGTCGGGGGTGATCTCGCGTACGTCGGTCTGGGCGCCGAAGCGCAGTTGGAGGGTGCCGGTTGCGGTCGAGTCGGCGGGCAGGGCCACACGGGCGGCGGCGGCGCGGATGGCGTCGGTGAGTGTGGCGACACTCGCCCAGGGCGGTGGGGGTGTGGTGGGTCCTTCGGGGCCGTCGAGGCGGATGACGGCGTGGAAGTGGACGGCGCCGCGTGCCTGGTATTCGGCGGCCTTGGCGAAGGACAGGCGCAGCTCGCCGGGCAGGTCGCGTTGGGGCAGGTCACCGTGGGCGGCCAGCTCGCGGCGGAGTTGGGTGGTGAAGCGGGCCCAGAGCTGTCCGGCGTGTGCGTTGAACAGCACCGCGCCGGTGTAGTCGTAGCCCGCAGGGTCCAAAGGAGCGCCCAGGGCGGGGTCAGCGGCCTTGTGCCAGGTCTGGCAGCGGCAGCGCAGGGCACGTCCGGTGGCGGAGGTCTCGCGGTTGTGGACGGGCCCGAAGGACGGGGCGGTCAGGGTGGCGAAGACCCGGGGGTGTGCGCGTACGGAGTCCGGCACCGTCTTGCCTCCCACCAGGCCGGCGCGGAAGAGGTGGTAAGTGTCGGCGGCGTAGATACGGGAGCAGGCCGGGCATCGGGAGGCGCGGCGGTTGCCGCAGGGCAGCAGCAGACGGCCGGTGGGCTCCTCCGTAGAGGCGTAGGCGTGCACGATCTCTCCCGTGGTCACGTCGACGGTGGTGGTGTGCCCCGTCAGCGCTATCGGGCGTGTGCAGCCACCGAGGCGGGCCACGGTCGCGCGAGTGCGGTCGAAGTCATCGCGGGCGGCCAGGTGCAGCAGGTCACGCACCGAGGGAGGCAGGGCAGGGGGCGGGACGGGGTGCGGAGAGGGCAAAGGCGGGCCATCTCCTTCCAAGACAGGCAGGGCGGGCGGTGGTGTGCGGAAGGCGGTAGCGACGAATGAGGCACGCAACTGGCCCATCACGCCCTACAGTTGGGCCTACGGCCGGGGCCGGTAACCCCGTATCCCCCATCTACCGGTCCCGGCCGTCACTCACGGGTTGACCGCAGCCAGGGTCAGGCGGCCTTGGCCAGAGTCGGCCCCGGCGGGTGCGGGAGCAGGGTGGCCGGGTCGGCGGTCAGGTGGGCGCACGACTCCGCGATGCGCGCCGCGTCGGTGAAGGCGACAAGTGGGGTGCGGATGCGGGTGAAGCCGGGGCGGCCTTGCAGGGCCATGGAGGCGACACCGACGTAGGCGGGGTCCTGGAGCCGGGTGGGGCTGGCGTCCGGCCAGGTGCGGATGCTGTCGCCCAGAGCGGCCACGGCCGCGTCTTCGGTCTTCTGCGCGAACGACAGCGACAGTGCACACACATCACGGATCGACGTGGGCAGCGCATCGCCGGTCGCCTTCTGCGTGGCCAGGATGACCATGATCCCGAAGGCGCGGCCCTTGCGGGCGAGGGCTTCCACGAGGCGGATGTTCTGTGCGGCCAGAGTGGCCAGGCGTTTGGTCGCCGCGTCGCTGCCCTTATGGTCGCGGAAGTAGGTGTGCGCTTCATCGATGATCAGCACCGTAAGAGGCCAGGACGCATCCGGGCCCAGGTCCCAGAAGTTGTGCGACCCGCGCGCCGTCTTGATCACTGCCATGCGGTGTTCCATCAGCTTGACCAGCCGGGCGAACAGCGTGTTCGCGGCCTGTAGGTCGTCGCCTGCGTAGGCGAACAGCCGGGGCGAAGTGGCGGCGTAGTCGCCGTGCACAACCTCGGCGGACTTCCCGTCAGCCACGGCAAACTGCACCGCAGGCGACGGAGCAAGACGGCACAACAGGGCGTTGATCAGCGAGGTTTTACCCGAGCCGGGCAGGCCGGCGACGGTCACCCCCGCCACGTTCGCCAGCGGAAGGCACACCTGTTCGGCGTACTCGTCGACCCCCACCGGCCAGGAAGCCACCCCAACGGGCGCCACCCCGTCCGGCCGGTACGCGGTGCGGGTCAGCAGCGGGTCATGGCGCACGGCCCGGATGTGCAGGAAACCGGGACCATCGGGCAGGACGGACACGCGGGTGCATCCCCAGGCGTTCGCCAGGTGATCCGCACACCGCGTCACCTCCTCCAGGCCGACGCCGGGAAGCGCGCGCATGCGGACGCGGACACCGAACGGATCCGCCCGCGTGGTGATCTTCGGTGTGATCACGCGGGGTTCGGGCCGCTTACCCGGCGACGTGGTCAGCGCGCCGGTCGTGGTGGGCATGCGGTCGGTAACAACCAGGCCCAGGCGGAACGCCAGCCGCCGCCAGGACCGCCGGATACGCGCGGCCTGCCGCAGGCTCGCACGAGTGGCCGCGTCAGCGCGCAGGTACCGCACGAGGCTGAACGTCGCCATGGCGAGGAAGAACGCGACGGCCAGGACAACAGCAGCGGTGCCGGTGTGCTCCAGGGTCACGCATTCTCCATTCCGTAGGCGAAGCTGTAGACGAACAGCACGAGCCGTACACGGTCCGGGCCCCGTTCTATCGGCGGATAGCCGTGGATTTCCATGATCCGGGCGATATCACCGAGAAGGCCGGAGGAGAACCGTTCATCCTCCTCGGTGCGTGTCAACGGATAGACACGCGGGGGTGTTTGGGACATAGGCGATCTCCCAAAGGATTCGGGTGGGGGTGGTGGCCGCCCCGGCAGGGGAGGAGCCGAAGGCGGCCACCGCAATAGAGGGTGGAGCGAGCGGGGCTACTTCGGGACGTGGACCACACAGCGCACCGGCAGGCCGCTGCGGGAGCGGTCTATTTCAGCGCTCACCACCGGTACGAACCCGTACTTGTTCATCAGGTCCGTCAGCTCTGCGAGGAAAGCGGCAAGGGTACGCACGTTCGGCGGCTCACTGCGCAAACCCCGGTGATGCAAGAACTCGGTGTGCTCGTCGGTCACTTACTGCCTTCCGGCCTGGCATTCTGCGGCCGGGCCGCAGCAGCCGGAGAAGCCGGGGCAGCAGCCGCAGAAACGGTCTGCCGGGCGCGGAGTTCGAGCGTGTCTGCGCGGTAGGCCACACCGTCCATGACCCCGTCGTTGAACGCACGGGCCCACGGGGTGGCGATCAGGTTCACCGGCCGCACCGGCACCCCCAGCGCCAGGCCGGCGGGGAGCTTGGACGCACGAAGGGTCACCTTCAGCACGTCGGCCGCCCCGTCGAACATCTCGACCAGGTTGACCGTGTACAGCTCCTCACCGGTTACCCGGTCGGTAGCCACCTCCCCGGTCGCCTGATCACGAACCTTCTTCACCGGCTCAGACACCGCCAGGTAATCCGCCCCCTCCGTCAGCACACGAATCGACTTACCAGCCATACAGGGAACTTCCCTCCATCGATCGGACGCGCCGCTACCGCAACGGGAAGCAGGCGCACGGAACCACAACCGGGACACCGGCCACCGAGAGTCAGCAGCCGCGCCAGCGGGGTGTAACAAGTGTCCACAGAATCGGACGCCGACCAAATCACGCACCCGTGCCACAGCACCCCCGCGAACTCAGCAGCAGAGGGGATACGCAATCGATCCGGCCAAGTGACATCACCTCCAACTCGGCATCAACCAGGGCCAGTTACCCGACTGTACGCGCAACCATGTAACACGACCAAACAGGCCGGGAAAGACACCAGAGGTGCCGGAAACCGGCACCCCGTGGTTCACAAAACTAGTAATTGAGGTGCCGGAAACCGGCACCTCGGCTACCGGCAAGGGGCATACCGATCCCGGTACACCACCGCGGCCCGCACCCGAACCACAGGGAACGCAGAGGCAGCCTCCGAAGGCGACACCCGCCCGGCATCGAAGGGGCACAAGCAGCGGGCCCATCGGGCGTGCGTTCAAACCGCCATTACTGGATCAAGGGCGGGCCGCTGACGCGGCCCGCCGCGCGCCGCCCGCCCGCCGCCGCGCTCCTGTCTTCGCCCCGCGCCACGGCGGCAGACTGGCGCGCGAAGACACAGCAGAAGCCAGCACAGACCCACCAACCCCATCAAGACCGCCCACACAGGCCCAACGATCGCCACAAGGCCCGGCAGCGTCCACCTCGGAGATGCCCCCGTGTTCTCCCGTCCCGAAGCGAACCCAGCCGACGACGCCGGCCGCGTGCGCCCACGCCACGGGCCCTAGACTCACGGTCGCGCGGTGTCCACGGCGAACCGGACGGTAACCGGTTCACAAGGTGCGGTGTCCTTCCAACGGGTACATGATGGAAGTGCGTGAGTAGTCCACGGACTTCGGACGCGCGTGCCGAGGGGGGTAACTCCTACTCAGGGTGGCGCGATGCTCTTTCTTGGCCTGCTCGTTCCGTTTGTACTGCTCGCCATGACATTCGCCCTCGACGCTCTGGAAAAACTCCTGTTCCCTCGCAGCCAGGGCCCTGCGCCGGGACATAGAGATAGACCTACGCAAGACCGTGATTTATCCAGGCGTGCAGGACACTGTATTCTGCCGAGGGTCGAGGCTCCCATGCACTGCGAATTCCTACGAGAAGACCACCACAGTCGTCCTCTTCCTGAGCTATTTCAGGACCCGACAAGAGCGACTTCCGTGTACTCTCTACGCTGGGATCTCGCGTGATCCCAACCGGACCACCCGTTCGCCTGCAAGGGCTCAGGGTGGTCCGGCCATCAGCCCGTAAGGCCCCATGACCATGCCCGGCCCCAGACCAGACAGGACACCGACCAAACCCGCCACGACCACCCGCGCACACACCCCCCGAACACTCAACCCGGCAGAAAGCCACATTCAGTGACGACTGACACCCCCGTCAGCACTACTCGGCCGGCGGTAATACCAAAAACCGTCATCAGGCACATGATTCCCCAAAACATACGTCTCCTGATTCAACGAAAGCTCCTGCGGCACCTCATCTAGCTCTCGCGGAAAAGGAATGCGCCGACCCTTGTGCGGCCCATTATTAATCACCGCTGTCATCGACAAACCCTCACCCGCGCTGTCACCTTCGTTTGCCGACTCCACTCGATTTCTCCTCCACCGCCGCCCCTTCTCGGAGCCCCCACGGGGCCGGACTTCAATTCCTGTCTCATGCAGCCGCCGCTGCAACGTGCCGAAGGAACACCCCAAAGAGGCAGCGAGAGCACGTATATTCTCTCCACCTTGGTAACGGCGCCGTAACTCATCCGGCGTGATACCGATATCCTTCCTGGGTGCACCCCTGCCCCGGCGTGAAGCCGGAACCTGTTCCTCACGCTTCACCGGTTGACCCTCGGAAATGCGTGACTCTTCAAAATTTTCCAAGTGAATGGCCCCCCACGGCCGGGCCCATGACGGACACGAGGGATACAGTGGCCCTTATGTGGACCGTTCTTGATCACTGCTATCATTACGGGACCCCGACTTTGACTGCGTTGGCGATATTGCTTTCGGTGGCCTTGTTCCGACGCCTCTGCGTTCGATTCCCATTTCCTTCAGACGGCTATTAATCGTGCTGTGGGAACACCCCAGAGAGGCGGCGATGGAGCGGGCGGATTCACGCTCGTAGCGTCGGGCTATTTCCTTATCGGAGATGCCTAGGTCAGTCTTTCGCCCGACGATCTTCTTCGGAATGGCGGTGCCTCGCCGAGCTCGCCGTCGTTGCCTGGCCCGAAAATTTCTCATGAGATCTGTGGGCCGGTATCCTTCACCACGCTTTTGATATTTAGCCCACACCCCTGACGGGGTTTCCCCCTCGTGCCACAGTTCCATAAAAGAACGCCGAGCCTCACGGATGTGCCAGGAGAATTGCCTCGGGGTCTTACCAAGCGCCGCCGCCGCCAGCTCGTAGTCACCATCGTAGGCCGCGAGAGTCCCGAGCGCCTCACGATGAAAAGGGCGCAGTACCTGCCAGATCTCCCACAGGGCACGTCGTTCAACAACTGAGTTTTCAGGACTCTGCGTAGGACTGGAAAGCGAACTCCAGTAGCGCACGAAACAGGGCCGCATGCCTTCAATCATCCCGTGCGGATCCAAGCCATGAGCGTGTTGGGTCTTCGCGGTGTCCTTGTTGAGTGCCCGCCGCGCGCCACGGAAAAGGTCGCTGGGTTCGGGGCATGCATCGCTGGAGTAGATGATCTCCACCATGGCCGACCAAGCAATATCGAATCGCTCGTCAATGTTGCCGAAATGACTGCCGCGATGAGTATGCGACACATGTCTGGCCATTCGATTCACCTGTTCCAGCGTAAAGCCGAAACGTAACGAAACATCCACGACCGGACGCATGCTGGACAAGAGAAAAGCGCCTTTCACATCAAACGCCACAGGGGGTGAGGTGTCACGGGGGGTTTGTGAGGGCGGGAGCGCCGATCCCCATACATCCACGGCGCCCCCGCCCGGTCTCACAGGCGGGAGGAGCGACACCGGCATCGGCCACGCGCGTGTCCTGCGTCGCACCGCGGCCCTGGCACGTCGCCGCCTTGCCGCTGTGGATCAGGCGGACCCGCGCTATGGGCATGGTGCTGCTTTCGGTGGCTTCGTTCCTGGGGAACGGCGTTGGATACCCATTTCTTTCAGCCGGCGGATAATCGTGGTCTCGTGACATCCCAGGGAGGCCGCGATGGCGCCAGCGGATTCGTGCTCGTATCGCCGCGCAATCTCCTCATCTGTGATGCCGAGGTCACGCCCTCGTGGTACGTTCGGCGGCTGGGTTCCGACGGCTCGCCGTTGCATGCCGATCTCCTCCAAGCGGCTGGTGATCGTGCTCGTGGCACACCCGAGGGAGGCAGCGATGGAACTGGCGGATTCCCGCTCGTATCGCCGGGCGAGTTCTTCGTTGGAGATACCTAATTCGGCTTTCGGCCTGCCCCTCTTCTTCGCAGGGGTTGGGCTTCTCTGGGCCTGCCGGCGCTTCTTGGCACGCATATTCGCCATGATCTTCACTGGGGAATAACCCTCCCCGTGCTGACTGTGGTGGGCCCACATGCGCGACGGCGTCTCTCCCTGGTGCCACAATTCGAGGAAGGAACGGCGGGCCTCGCCAAGGTGGTACTTGAATTGTTCCCGGCTCTTGCCCAGCGAGGCAGCGGCCCGGTTGTAGTCACCACCGTGGGCAGCCACAGTACCGAGTACCTTACGGTGAAACGGGTGCATGACCTGCCAGATTTCCCACAGGGCACGACGTTCGACCACCCGTTCTTCATGGCTCTGAGTCGAACTGGAAAACGCATTCCAGTAGCTCTGAAACCCTGCCCGCACACCCTCGATCTTATAGCGCGGATCGAGGCCGTGAGCACGGCGCACCTTCTCAATATCCTCGCTGAGGGCCCGCCACCCCGCACCGATCACCTCGTTGGGTTCGGGGCGTGTCTCGCTGGCGTAGATGAACTCCACCATCGCCGACCATGCAATATCGAACCGCTCGTCAATATGAGCGAAATGGTTGCCGCGGTGACGGTGCACAGCATACATAGCCATTCGATTTATCTGCGCCAGTGTGAAGCCGAAACGTAATGATACGTCAACGGCCGGACGCATGATGGACATGGGTGATGCGCCTCTCAGAATCAGAGTTCGCGAGAATTCTGGCTACGTTTCGTATGAGGGGGCAGGGCCATGGGACGTGTTCTGAAATGATCTCCGGAGGGCCCTGCGAAGCGATTCCGAACGCTAGTCGGAGCCGCCAGGCCCGCGGGAATGATCCGTGGCCACTTCTCTCAGGTGAGGAGTGATACGTGTGATCCACTCACCCCGGGTGGCCAGTTCCTTGTGCGTGGGGGTGAGGTACAGACGCCGCCAAAGGAAATTGAAGGCATCAGTTCCCAGCTCATCCAGAACGCGCGCAGTGAAATCCTCTCCGTCCACGTAAACAGCGTCCGCGGACGGGCCAGCCTTCTTCTGGTACCTGCGGTACAGCAACGAGGTCTTCCGAGGATCCTGGCTAGCTGGCGGCTCGCCCAGGAGCTTGGTGCGTGCCTTCCGGCCGGCCCACATGGCGTGCCCTTCGGTCAGCTCGGCCAAGGCCAGGCCATCAACCCCTCGCTCCAGCGGGAACGGCGTAGCCCGCAAGGTGAGAAACTTGTCCTCCGAGGCACGCTGCTGCGCCGGGTGACATAACTCGTGAGCCAGCGCCAGATGCAGCCACCAGTCGTCGTTGTAGACCCCCGCATGACGAAGCCCCTTCGGCACCATAAGGATCTCGGCACTGCCGTCTTCCGCAAGAATGGTCTGCGCCCCCGACCACAACCAGAACAGACCATCCGCTTTCCGCCGCCTCTGCAATTCCTGAAGTGCTGCGCTCACACTCTCCGTGCTGGGTGCGAGTTCCTGCATCTCGGCAGTGAAAACACGCTGCCGATGCTTCCGGCAAGAATCTATATATTCCCCGACAGAGACCAGGCGGACAACCACCCGCGAGGGCAGCAACAGACCGGTGATGTTCTCAACAAGAGGAGCGCATGCACGGGCTATAAGTTCGATCCGGCGGGCAAGGTCATGATGACGGCGTCCGGCCTGACACTTTACGGAGATATCGCTGAGCTGTGACATTTGATGAAAAACGCTTCCAGTTCAAGGGTTTTCTTTTGCCGCATTATCTGAAATGTCCCAGCGCTCGAATCAGAGCGTCTAGAGAGACGAATGGTCCGGCCCCGGGACTTGCAGGGAATCAGGTAACGCCCGAAGCCGGACCGTCGGCGGAGGACCAGTACCGCCGACCATCCCCGTAACACCCGCAGAAGCTAGATGCCACGGAGGAGCTACAAAAACGAGAGCGCTCATCTCCTTACCTCGCAGCACCCCCCCGCAGTGAGAGGGCGGGCCGCCGGAGCCGACTGAACGACGGCCCGCCCCGCCCGGCCGATCCGCCGCGCAGGGAGCGACAGCGCGGAGTCGGTCGGGGGCTTATCTGGCGGTCGCAGGTACGGGGCGGTCTGAGGTGTCGAGCCAGACGAGACGGACTGACCGACTGGGCTGACCGACTGTCAGTCGGAAGCAGTCGGGGTCCGGACTGACCACCTCGTACTCGCTACTGCCAGGCTTCGGCGGGGATCACGTTGGCAGACTGTTTTCGTCCGGGAGACGCCAGTGCGGTCCGTCTGGGGTCTTGAACCACACGCACTGACTGTCAGCGGTCACGGTAAGGCCGAAATCGTCACGGTTTGGAGGCGCGTCGCCGAAGAGGGCGTGGACTTCTTCGGCGGTGCGCCAGAGCTGACGGGGGCCGGCTTGGCGCACGGTGCCATCGCTTTCTGCGCGGGCCACGGAGCCGTCCGGGGTCCAGATGCCGATGGCTTCGAGTTCGCCGGTGGCGTCGCTCGTCCAGGTGCAAGAGGAGTAGCCCCCCAGCGCCAGGGACAGAGGGAAGCCCAGGCGGTCAAGGACGTTGGCCACGGGAAGCTCAGTGTTGCTCGGAGTGGCCGTGCTCAGCTCCCCGAACATGGGGTCAGCGGTGCCTGCGGCGGCGGGCGCCGGGCGGCGGGGCATGAACTGGACGCCGCCGGCTTGGAAGCTGCCTTCCGCGTGCTGGCCATGCACCGTCAGGCGGGCGAGGCCCCAGCCGATCGGCACGACGATGACCGCACCATCGGCCGCTTGTTCCAGCCAGGCGCGCGGCACACTGCTGAGCCGGCAGGTGGCGATGATCCGGTCAAACGACGCCCGTTGCGGCACGCCTGCGGCGCCGTCGCCGGTATAGACGGCGGGGCGGTATCCGCTCTGGTTCAGTCGGGCTTCGGCCAGGCCGGTCAGTTCGGGGTCCACGTCGATGGTGGCGAGGTGGCGGTCACCGAGCCGGTGGCAGAGCAGGGCGGCGTTGTAGCCCGTGCCGGTGCCGATCTCCAGCACACGCTGCCCGTCGTGGATGTCGAGGGTGTTGAGCATGGTCAGCATGACGCTGGGCTGGCTGGTCGAGGAGGTCGGCTCCCCGCCGTCGAGCTGTGTCGTCAGCGCCTGGTCTGAGTAGATCTCCTCCAGGTAGCCCGGGGCGCCGGCGTTGATCGGTTCCCACGTCCGTTTGTCGTTCTGCTTCCAGAAGGTGGGGACGAACAGGTGCCGGGGCACCTCCGCGAACGCCAGGCGCCAGGGATCGCCGCTCTCGGTGATCGTCTCGGCCATGGCCTGCCGTAGTCGGCGGGCGGTAGCGGGATCGGCGGCGGTCATGCGTGGCTCCTAGCGGTGGTCGGTCCGGCGAGAAGTTCGGCGTGGGCCTGGGCGATGGGTAAGCCGGTGGCAGCGGCGATGAACTGCCACTGCCCGGCGGGGTTGATCTCGTAGAAGCGCCATCGGCCGTCTGGGGTGACGCCGAAATCAACGGCGCCGTAGTTGAGCTGGTAGTGCGCCATCAGCCGGCGTACGGCCGCCGCCACGGGTATGGGGATGCTGGTCGGCTCGTAGGTCAGGGCGTCGTAGTCGGCCCGCCAGTCGGCGCGGGCCGCGTCGCTGTGCGCATGGATCGCCACGGGGAATATCGTGTCGCCGACGACTGTCAGCCGGACCTCGTAGGCGGTCTCGACCCATTCCTGAAGCAGGTGGCAGGTCAGTTCCAAGGTGTCGTCGAGGTCGTCCGTGCTGATGCGGCGGGTGGGCAGCAGCGTCGGCCGCTGGTGCGGCAGGGTGATCGCTCCGGCGGTGACCGGCTTGCAGGCCAGCGGGCCGCTGATGGTCTCGGCCCAGGCGCGAGCTTCCGGAAGACTGTTGGTGATCAACGTGCGTGGAACGCTGAGGCCGGCGGCTGCGGCGGCGGCCAGTTGGCCGGGCTTGTGCGCGGCGGCCCGGTACAGGTCGGGGTGGTGCATCCACGCCACCGGCAGGCTGGACAGCACCTGCACCATGCCGACGAGCGCTTGAGCACGAGCCCAGTCGCGGTACTCCTCTGCGACCGCTGGAGAGAGCCGGGGAAGACCGGGCCGCCGGTAGTAGACGGCCCGGACCTCCTCCAGCCGGGTACTACGGCCCGCGGTCGCCCGGAGCGTCCCCTGCCAGCCAGCAGCGTGCCCGTCATGGGTGGCAGCAAGGGTGATCTGCTGCGGGAAATCTGCCAGGTCGAACCGGATGACAGGCACGTCCCGTTCGGCGAGGGCGGCGACGACCAGATCGGCGGTCGCATCCAACTCCTCGGCGACGACCAGGACGCTGCCAGGCGAGGCGGGCACCGCTGCTACCGCCCCTCGTCGCCCGGGAAGGCGTAGGGGTCGGAGTCCTCGTCCGGCGGAACACCGGGCTGCGTGTCGTTGTTCGTCGCCGTGCTGGACGCAGCCACCGCGGTCTCAGCCCACAGCTTGCCGTCCGGCATCACGTTGACCTGCCGTTCGGAGTCGTAGGTGAACTCCTCCGGATTGATGTGCACCGTGTAGGCCGGCTGGAGCCCACGAGCGCCAAAAGGCACCCGTTCGACCTCAAGCGTTGGTGTCATGGTGCTACCTCCTTAGAGAGTGGTGCACGGTCGCTATACCTGCCCGCTGGGCAGATGAACGGCCCCATAACGTTGGGACAGTTCCTCGTTCACTGTGCTCCGACTTCCTGAACTGTGCGATGCGGCGCGATGATCCGGCCATCCGGGAGCAGTTCACCGGTGTCATCGAAGATGAGCACCCCGTTGCACAACCGGCCCCAACCCAACATGAAATCCCGCACCACACTCTTCGCCGCGTCCCGATCGGACGCCGCCGCAGAAGGACAGACCGGCATGTGCCTACACACGACGCTCGCCCCCTCGCTCCTCCGCCGTGACATCCGGCGCTGACGCCGCCAGAGGCTCACCACGGGCCTGTGAGATGAACACCGCCGGAACCGCCGTGCCCAGAACAGCGAGAAGGGCAACGGGGCGCCACACGCTTAATCGGATGGAGGACTCAGCCGGTCGCGCGTGCCGAGGCGTCGACATGGCCCACCTCCTCAATCGCCGCGAGGCTCGTGGTCCACTCGCGACCCCCGCCGCAGTCAGGAGCCAGCCACGCCACCGGCGGTGTACTCGGCACTGTGAGCACGGGCTCCGTGCGAATGTCGTTCACATCGGGTGCGACGGCCCGCAGAACGCCTACTCGGTCGCCGTGTTCGGTGTCGACTACTCGGCGGCCCAGCCAGGGGTGCGATCGATGGCCCATCCCCAGGTCTCTGGCGCTCATAGTCATCTCCGCCTCTACGGTTTGTACGAGGAGTGCCAGCGCCCAACACCCACGGGGTGAGCTGACGACGTCGCGTGCGGCGATGTCTCTGCTCCCGCTCCAGCGCGTGGGGGCTAGCTACACCTAGACAACTGGGCGGAGATGGTCGTGAACAGGTCGAAGCGCCCCGCGGCAGTGCACGCAGTACCGGACGATTTGACACTCTCTTTACCCTCGCAGCTCGCTGCGGGGTCCTAGCGTGAAGACATGGCCCTGAACACGGCCTTAGCCACGTACCTCGCCGAAACCGGCATGACCGAGACCGAGTTCGCCGAGGAAGTCAACGACGCGATCGGCCAGCTAGCCGGTCGTCGGGGAATGCTGACTGACCGCAGCGTGCGCCGCTGGCTGTGCGGCGAAGTCGCCTGGCCACAGGCCAAACAGCGCGTTGCTTTGGAGAGAGTCACAGGGAAGTCACCCGAGGAGCTGGGATTCGTCCGGCGAGGGAAAGGCACCCACCCAGCACCACCGGAGGATCCTGTGCGGCGACGCACCTTCATCACCGCCAGCGCCGGCACAGCGGCTGTGCCCTTGGCAACCGCGACCAGCCCCATACCGCGCATCGGAAGCTCGGACGTGGACCGTCTCACCGCCAAGCTCGCCGATCTTGTGGCCTCGGACAACCGCCATGGAGGCACCCAGGCCGTGGAGGCTCGGGCCGTCCGCCTGGCCGCCCAGACTCTGGACTTGCAGCAGACCAGCATCGCCAGCCAGCGGGTACGCGGTGAGCTGTACTCCCTGGCCGCCGCCTTCACCTCATCCGCCATGTGGGCCGCCATCGACGGCCGACGCCTTGACGAGGCCACGCAGCACCTGAACAAGGCCGTGACCCTCGCCGGGCTGTCCGCCGATCCGGCGGTGCAATTCCGCGTCTGGGGCCACGCAGGAGCGCTGTACCGCCAGCTCGGCCGCAGTACAGATGCCCTCGCCGCGGACGACGCCGCCCGCAGCACCCCCATCACCCGCCGCGACCCGCTGTACGCCTCCCTCGCCCACGCCCGCACCGCCGTCCACCATGCCGACGACGGCAACACCCCCGCCGCCCGCCGCTCACTCGACCACGCACAGCATGCCTTGGACCGCGCGGACCCCGACGCCCACCGACCACCGTGGATGGCGTTCTACGACCAGGCCGAACTGGAACTACTGGCACTGACCACCCATCTCACCCTTGGCCGCTGGGCCGAAGCCGAAGCTCACGCCCACCGAAACCTCACCCTGCTGCGGCACGACTTCCAGCGAAACCGAGCCCTCGCACTCGCCCACCTCGCGCACGCCCAACTCGGCCAGGACGACCTGGAACCCGCTGTCACCACGGCCCTGAAGGTGCCCGCAGAGACCCGGCACGGCCGCATCTCCGGCCTGCTGGATGCCTTCGGCAGACGGCTGACCAGGGTGGCACCCCGCGCCGCCGAGACCCGCCAGTGGCTCGAAGCCCAAGCCGCCCGAACGGAAAAGAGCACAAGCCTGTGACCGTCGAATTCCAGCGATACGACTACAGCCGAATCGAGGACGTACGCCAGACGATCTGCGACATCCACATCGAAGTCCGAGCCCACGACCTCGGCCTGACCGGACCGTTCTACTCCCGCGAACGCTTCAACGAACGGCTCTCGGGCCACTCATCAGCCCCCGGCTGGGAGGCGGCCATCGGCTATGAAGACGACACCCCGGTCGGCTTCGCGTACTGCGTCCCACTCGGCCCGAGCACCCGGTGGTGGACGGCCATGACCACCCCGCTGCCGGACGGCTACACCACCGAGGACGGCCACCGCACCCTCGCCCTGAACGAGATCGTCGTCCGCAAGCCCTGGCGCGGCACCGGGACCGCGCAGGCCCTCCACGAACACCTCCTCGCCCCTCGCACCGAACAGCGCGTCACGCTGCTGGTCAACCCGAAAGCCGGCGGCGGGAAGGTCCAAGCCGTGTACGAACGGTGGGGCTACGCGAAGATCGGCGAACAACAACCCTTCCCCGACTCCCCGGTCTTCGCCGCCATGATGCGCAACCCACTGCACGTCCCCGCAGCCGATTAGTCACGGGATGTGCCGCTCTTTGCTGCCCCATGATCAATGGCTAAACTGTATTTAACGGGAGTGCCTGCCGAGCAGGTAGTTCCAGATGCGCGCCGAGTGCGGGCGGCTCGTGTCGATCGCGCCCGGAAAGCCGTCTGCCATGGGTGACCGCCCTGCGAATCGCGGAGGTGGCGGGGTGCGCCGACGCTCAACGTACTGCAGGCCGTCCGGCGCCAGGAAGGTGCAGGTCGACCGTGAGGTGCGCGGACAGGGCGCCGAGGAAGCCGCGGGCGTCGAACATCGCGCCTGCCGAGGCCACACCCGTGGTCCTGGTCCGCCCGGTGAGGATGCGGTGCACCGCCTCCACGGCGAGCGGGGCGGTCACGGCGTAGATGTCCCGGCCGCCGGCCGTGGCGCGGCGTTCGGTGCCGTCGGCGCGTACGACGGCGTCGACGAGGAACGTCTGCGCCGACCGGCCGTGCCGGTCGGCCGCCGCCGGTGGCGGGGTGTCCGGGGACGACAGGTCCCTCGCCGCGGCGGCCGCCATGTAGAAGCGCACGTCCGGGATGCCGAGGTGGCTCGGGACGGTGACGGCGTCGGCCATGGTGAAGTCGCCGATGACGGGCACGGGGCCGGTGGGGGCGGGGAAGGGCCAGTCCAGGACGGGGAGTTCGTCGTCGTGGTACTCCAGCCGGCCGTTCGCGTGGCGGACGTGCCGGCCGCCCCGCCGGGCGCCGGAGACCCTGCCCGCGGCCCGCGTCCCGGCCGTGGGGTGCCAGTCGCTCAGGCCGTACGCGAGGTGCGCCTCGTCGGCCGTCGTCCAGTCGCCCATCGCCGCCGTGGTCAGCAGGTCGCCGAGGCCGCCGAAGAACGCCATCGCGGGGACGACCACCGCACCGGCGGCGCGGGCGCGGTCCGCGAAGCGGGCGAACGTGTCGGCGTTGGCCTCGATCTCGGCGGCCACGTCCACGTACGGGATCCCGGCGCGCAGC
>NZ_JACBXC010000130.1 GCF_013870535.1 Streptomyces phytophilus
ACGGCCGTGACGGGGGCGTCGGAGACGGCACTGGCGAAGGCGACGCGGCGCAGCTCGGCGCTGCCGTCGGCGAGGCCGGGGCGGCCCTCGTCGCCGTCGATGAGGCTCTGGTAGACGTCGACGCAGGCCATGTCGCAGAACTGCGGGACGGTGACGCCGAGCAGCTCGCGGGCGGTGGTCTCCAGGTCGAGCGAGTTGCCGATGCGGGCGCCGGCCTCGTTGAGCAGCGCGAGGTTGCGGCGGGCGCTGGCGGCTTCGCTCTCGGCGCGGCGGCGCCGGGTGACGTCGGAGACGACGGCGGCGACGCCCAGGGGCCGGCCCGTACGGCTGTGGACGCGGTACAGCGATATGGACCATCTGAGGCTGCCGGGCTGCCCCTCGCGGGCGGACGGCGGGGTGGAGCCGGTCTGCGGCTCCTCGGGGGCGGGCCCGAGGATCTGCATGTCGGTGACGGGCTCGCCGGTGTCGAGGACGTGCCTGAGCGCCGCGGTGACGCGCTCGGCCTCGGGGCGCGGGAGGTAGTCGCGGGGCGTGCGGCCGGCGTGGGAGGCGGCGGTGCCGCCGAAGGCGGCGGCCACGCGCTCGTTGACGCGCACGAGCGTGAGGTCGGTGCCGAAGAGCAGGAACCCCATCGGGGCCTGGCCGAAAACGGCCTGGGAGGCGGCGAGGTCGGTCTCGACCCGGCGCAGCGCGTACGCGTCGAGGGTGAGGCACACCGCGCCGCGGGTGCCGCCGACGCCGGTGGTGGGCATGACGTACAGCTCGGCGATGCCGTCGGCGGCGGGCTGCCCGGCGCCGCCGACGCCGGGTCCTGCCGGTCTGCGGTAGGGCAGCAGACCGGTCCACTCGCGGCCGTCGAGGATCTCGGCGACCTTCTCCCCCACGTCCGCGCGCAGCTCCTCGGGAACCAGTGCCTCGACGGCGTCGCGGCCCAGCACCTCGGCGGCGGAGATGCCGAGGAGCTCCTCGGCACGGGTGCTCCACTGCTCGATGTGCCCCTCCGCGTCCAGGGCGAAGGAGGCCACCTTGATGTGGTCGTAGATGGAGCCCGGCGGACTGCTCTGCCAGAACGGTGCTCCCACGCGACCGCCCCCTTTGCTGATCCTGCTCCGGGTACGCACCGCAGAGTATGCGGGAAGATCCGTATCCGGAACATGGTCGTCAGGTCACGGGTTCGGAACGCCCCACCGCTTCCGGTCCCGCTCACCGCTGCGTCTGCGAAGTGGTGCCCGCCCGGCACCCGGCGCTACGCCCCCGCACGCCCCCTTCCGTACGCCGAATAACCCTCCCTCGTACGTTCTAACCAGCGGACCCCAGCTCGAACCACACCGTCTTGCCCATTCCGCCGCAGCGGGTTCCCCAGCGGAGCGCGGCGCTGGCGACGAGCAGCAGTCCGCGGCCGCCCTCCTCGTCCGGTGCGGCGGTGCGGAGCAGCGGCGGCACCGGCAGCGGGTCGGAGACCTCGACGCGGACGCCGCCCGCGATGTCGGGCCCGCCGAGGGGGCGCAGGCGCAGGCCGACGGGTCCGGAGGCGTAGCGCAGGGAGTTGGTGACCAGCTCGCTGACGAGCAGGACGGCGAGGTCGGTCACGGGGTCGAGGTGCCAGGTGCGCAGGGTGTCGCGGACGACGGCGCGGGCGGTGCGCACGCAGCCGGGGTCGGCGGGGAAGCTCCACTCGGCGGGGCCGGCCGGGTGCGCGAGTCCGGCGGAGGCGGAACCGGCGGGGGCAGCGGAGACCGCGGGGACAGGGGGCACGGCGGCGCCCGCGGGGTCGCGGAAGCCGGGGAGGGCGGAGGGATCGGGGAGCGGGGAGAACGGCGTCACCGCGGCGTGGCGGAGGAACGGGGGGTTGCTCACGCCTACCACATCCCAGCGGAGTTCTGTCGGATTTGCCCGACTTGAGGGGAGTGATAGGTACATACCCGCTTTGGGCGAAAATATCACCTACATGCGCACGGGAAGCTACACGGCGTTGGCGTCCCCGCCGCCGGCGTGCTCCACCCGGTATATCTGCCGTTGCTCCGCGGGCCCGAAACGGGAGACCGCGCGCTCGGCCTCGTCACGCGTGGCGTACCGGCCGACGCGGTAATGGTTGCCGTTGCCGTCCTCGCGGACGATGACCCACGGGCGTGCGGCGCCGCTGTCACCCGCACCCATAAAGCCCACCCCAGGAATGTCTGCCCAGGGCACACACGGGGCGACTATGGCCCCGGGCACCCTGCTTGCCTGCCGAATATGCCAGAGCTTACGCCCGGCATTCACTCCCCGCATACGGCTTTACACGAGAAGTGCACTTCTCGGCCGAAAGTTCGAATCGGACGGGGGTAATCAGGACAGAAGAAGACCCGGAGAAGCGCCCGGCGGCCCGGGTCACTTGACGGGCAGGTGATAGCTGACGCGGTAGCGGTCGGCCGGAACGATGACGTCCGCCGTCTCGACCGCCCGCCCCGAGGCGTAGAACGTCCGCTGGATGCAGAGCACCGGCTGCCCCGGCACGGCGCCCAGCGCCTGCGCCTCGTCGGCCAGCCCGGGGCGGGTGCCGACCTCCTCCACGACGTTGTCCACGACGACGTCGATGGCCGCCATCCGCTCCACCACGCCGCGGCCGGCGAGCGGACCCTCCTCGGGCAGCATCACGGGCGTGCGGCCGGTCAGGGCCAGCGGCTCCCAGGACGTGGACAGCAGCACGGGCTCGCCGGCCGAGCGGAAGACGTAGCGCGTACGCATCACGGGGTCACCGGCGCCCAGGTGCAGCCGGGCGGCGACCGGCCCGTCGGCGTGCTCCTGCGCGCTGCGCGACTCCCAGGAGCCGGCCACCGACTCGTCGGCCTGCTCCTGGCGGAAGGGGGTGAGGTCGCCGAGGCCGCGGTAGCCGGTACGGACCAGCCGGTGCGGCTCGGGCCGCGAGCGCACGTACGTGCCGGACCCGGACCGGCCCTCGACCAGGCCCTCGGCCATCAGCACCTTGCGGGCCTCCAGCGCGACGGTGTCGGAGACCCGGTAGAGCTGGCGGATCCGGGCCTGCGAGGGCAGCCGTGCGTGCGGCGGCAGTTCACCGCTGACGATCTTCCGGCGGAGGTCCGCGGCGACCCGCAGATAGGCGGGCTGCTCACCTAGAGGCACCGTTTCTTCACACCCCCGTCGCGGCGGTCGCCGCCCCGGTCCGCGCCGTCTCCGGCCTGCGCCGTTGCCGGCCTGAACACCCGCGAAAGCTTGGCAACCGCGACCGCGGCCCGCAACCCAAGGGGAGAGCTTTACGAGACGTGTTCGCCGACGGGTGTGCGCGGGGGTGCCGCGGCGTACGCCCGCGCACGCGCAGACCCGCTCGCAGGCCCACACGCAGGCCCACTCGCGGACCCGCTCGCAGACTGCCTCACAGACCGAGCACCGCGCGGGCGAGGAGGAAGTAGATCACCAGCCCCGTGGCGTCGACCAGCGTGGTCACCAGCGGCGCCGAGATCACCGCCGGGTCGATCCCCAACTGCTTGGCCAGCAGCGGCATCACGGAGCCGACCGACGCCGCCCACGCGCAGATCAGCACCAGCGACAGCGACACGGTCAGCGCGATCCGGCCGTCCGTCATGATCGTCGCCAGCACGATGCCCACGATGCCGAGCCCCACGCCCAGCAGGAACCCCACCCGGCACTCCCGCCACGCCACCCGCGCCACGTCGCCGGGGCGCAGCTCGCCGACCGCGATCGCGCGCACCGCGCCCGTCGCGGCCTGGGCGCCGACGTTCCCGCCGGTGCCGACGAGCAGCGGGATGAACACCGCCAGCTCGGTCACCGCCGCCAGTTCCCCCTCGAACACCTGCAGCACGCCGGCGGTGAGGGTGGCGGCGAGGATCAGCAGGAAGAGCCAGATGATGCGCGCGCGGGCGAGCCGGAAGACCCCGACCGACAGGTAGTGGCCCTCGACCGGCTCGGCGCCGGCCTGGCGGGCCACGTCCTCGGTGTCCGCCTCCTCGATCAGCTCGATGGCGTCGTCGACGGTGAGGATGCCGACGACGCGCTCCTCGCTGTCCACGACGGGCAGGCCGAGGAGGTTGGCCTCCTGCATCAGCCGGGCCGCGGTCTCGGCGTTGTCGGTGGCGTAGACCCGCGGGAACTCGGTGTCCACCAGCTCGATGAGCGGGTGCCCCGGCGCGGCCAGCACCACCTCCCGCAGGGAGACGACGCCGACCAGGTGCCGGCGGTCGTCGACGACGGGCAGCGTGTAGACGGTCTCGGCGTCCGGGCCCTGGGCGCGCACCCGTTCCAGCGCCTCGGCCACGGTGGACTGCTCCTTCAGCCGCACCAGCTCCGGCGACATGTACCGGCCGACGGCGTCCGGTTCGTAGCCGAGCAGCGGGGCGGTCAGGGCGCGTTCGCGAGGGCTGAGGCCGGCCAGCACGCGCTGGGTGAAGTTGGCCGGCGCCTCGCCGAGGAGGCGGGCGCGGTCGTCGGGGTCCATCTCCTCGACGACGTGGCGGAATGTCTGGTCGCGCAGCCCTTCGAGGATCTTCTGCTGGTCGCCGGCGGCCAGTTCCTCGAAGACCTCGACCGCGCGGTCCTTCTCCAGCAGCCGGAAGCAGAAGACGGCGGTGACCTCGTCGGCGCGGGCGAGTTCGTCGGCGACGACGTGCGGAGGGTGGTCGGCGAGCCACCGCTGCAGCCCGGCGACGTCGTTGCCGTCGAGGAGGGAGCCGAGGTCGGTGTCCGCGGTCATGCCCGTACCTCCCGCCGCTCCGGCCGCTGTCCGGCTTCACCCTAGAACGTGCCGATTACCGGGCTGAGCAGGGGCGTACCGCCGGGTGCGCCGTCGCGTACGAACCCTTGACCCCTATTGGTCTAGGCCAATAGCGTTCGGCGCACCCGAGAGAAGCGCGATCTCCCGAGAAGAGGGTTTCCATGCACCGAAGACTCGTGCGCCGCCTGGCCGTGGCCGGCTGTGCGCTGTCCCTCCTGGTCACCCCCGGCCTCACCACGGCCGGCGCCACCGCCGCGACCCCGAACGAAGCCGCCGCCGCGGACCGGCAGGCCGCGCAGGCCGGAAAGGGCGGCCACGGCGGGCACGGCGACCGCGGCGGCCGGGACGAGGCCCGGCGCGTCGGCTACTACACCCAGTGGGGCACCAGGGACCGCGGCTTCCTCGTCAAGGACCTCGTCACCAGCGGCACCGCCAAGCGCCTCACGCACCTCAACTACGCCTTCGGCAACGTCAGCCCGGACGGCAAGTGCTTCGAGGACGACATCCCGGGCGAGGGCGACACGGTCACCGACTACCGGCGGACGATGACCGCCGCCGAGTCCGTCGACGGCCGGGCCGACTCGCCGCGGCAGCGGCTCGCGGGCAACTTCAACCAGATCCGCGAACTGAAGGCCGAGTACCCGGACCTGAAGGTCCTGATGTCGCTCGGCGGCTGGGCCTGGTCCACGCACTTCTCGGACGCGGTCCGTACCCCCGAGTCGCGCAAGGAGTTCGTGTCCTCCTGCATCGACCTGTTCATCAAGGGCAACCTCCCGCGGATCGACGGCCGCGGCGGCCCCGGCAGCGCGGCGGGCGTCTTCGACGGCATCGACCTGGACTGGGAGTGGCCCAACTACCCCGGTGACGTCGACACCGTCTACCGCCCCGAGGACAAGGAGAACTTCACCGCGGTCGTCGCCGAGTTCCGCCGGCAGCTCGACCGGGTGGAGCGCTCGCGCGAGGGCCGCGGCCGGCACCTGCTGCTCACCGCGTTCCTGCCGGCGAACGCCAACGCGATGGACGCGGGCTACGAGACGCGCAAGCTCTTCCCCAAGCTGGACTACGCCACGCTCCAGGGCTACGACCTGCACGGCGCCTGGGAGAAGAACACCAACCAGCAGTCCGCCATCCACTCCCCCGACGACAGCCTCCAGCAGGTCGTCGACGACTGGCTGTCGCGCGGCGCGCCGCGCGACAAGCTGGTCCTCGGCATCCCGTTCTACGGCCGCGGCTGGCAGGGCGTCGAAGGCGGCGGCGACGGCTACGACCAGCCCGCCGCGGGCGCGGCGCCGGGCACCTGGGAGGCGGGCTTCGAGGACTACAAGGTCCTGAAGGAGTTCGCGGCCTCCGGTGCGTACGAGGTCCACCGCGACGAGGAGAGCGGCCACGCCTGGCTCTTCGACGGCAGCACGTTCTGGACGTACGACGACCCGAAGGTCATCGCCCGGAAGGCCGAGTACATCGACGACCGCAACCTGGGCGGCGCGATGGTCTGGTCCCTGGACGGCGACGACGACGGCGAGCTGTACCGGGTCCTGGACCGCGGTCTGGACTGACCCGTCCCCCCGACGGGGCGGTGCCGGGTCCGGGCCCGGCACCGCCCCTTTCCCGTACCCGCCCTTCCCGCCCTTCCCGCCCTTCCCGCCCTCCCGTTCCCCCCGCTCCCCCGCGGGCCGGCCGGACGGGGCCGTGACGCCGCGTCATGTGACCATGGCGGCATGACCGAAAGCGCTCACGCCGAGGCGGCGTCCCTCGCACCCCTTCCCGACGACTGGCACCGGGCTCTCGCGATCGTCGCGCACCCGGACGACCTGGAGTACGGCACCGCCGCCGCGGTGTCGAAGTGGACCGGCGCCGGCAAGCAGGTGGCGTACGTGCTCGCCACCCGCGGCGAGGCGGGGATCGACGGGCTGGAGCCCGGGGAGTGCGCCCGGGTGCGCGAGGAGGAGCAGCGGGCCGGCTCCGCGGTGGTGGGCGTGACCGCGCTGGAGTTCCTCGACCACCGCGACGGCGTCATCGAGGAGGGCCTGCCGCTGCGCCGCGACCTCGCCGCGGCCATCCGCCGGCACCGCCCCGAGCTGATCGTCACCATCAACCACCACGACACCTGGGGAGCGGAGCCCGGCGCCCCGCGCAACACCCCCGACCACCGCGCCGTCGGCCGCGGCGTGCTGGACGCCGTCGGCGACGCCGGCAACCGCTGGATCTTCCCCGAGCTGCTGGAGCAGGGCCTCCTGCCGTGGGGCGGCGTCCGCTGGACCGCCGTCGCCGGCTCCCCGTACCCCACGCACGCCGAGGCCGTCACCGGGGCCGCCAAGGAGCGGGCGGTGGCGTCGCTGACCGAGCACCGGGCGTACATCCTCGGGCTGGGCGAGGAGGACCCGCACGAGTACGCACGCAAGCTCACCGAGGAGATGCTCACCGAGACCGGCAAGCTGTGCGGCTCCGACCTCGCCGTGGCCTTCGAGCTGGTCCCCCACAGCTTCGAGGACTGACCTTGACCTTGACGTAACGTCAACTTCTACGGTGAAGGCCCACCGACCGACCGGCCGACCGGACCGAGGAGCGGGCACCGCCATGGAGTGGTCCATCCAGGAGATCGCGCGCACCGCGGGCACCACGAGCCGCACCCTGCGCCACTACGGCGCGCTGGGGCTGCTGCGCCCCAGCCGCGTCGCGGCCAACGGCTACCGCTACTACGACGAGCACGCCCTTCTCCGGCTCCAGCGCATCCTGCTGCTCCGCGAGCTGGGCCTCGGCCTCCCGGCCATCGCCGACGTGCTCGACGGCGCCGGCCCCGCGGACGCCGCGGACGCGCTCGGCACGCACCTGGAGCTGCTGGTGCGGGAGCAGCGGCGCATCGGGCGGCAGATCGCGTCGGTGGAGACCACACTGCGGAAGCTGAGGGAAGGTGTGCCGCTCATGGCGGAAGAGGTGCTCGACGGGTTCGACCACACCCGGTACGAGGAGGAGGTCACGCGGCGCTGGGGGAAGGCGGCGTACGAGCGGGGCGACAGGTGGTGGCGTGCGCTGAGCGAGGAGCAGCGGGCCGGCTTCCAGCACCGCCAGCGCGGCATCGCCCGCGACTTCGCCGCCGCGCACGCCGCGGGCGAGGCACCGGACGGCGCGCGGGCGCAGGCGATCACGCGGCGGCAGTACGAGTGGATCAGCGCCGGGTGGCAGGGACAGGGGCCGTCGGCGGAGGCGTTCGCGGGGCTGGGGCAGATGTACGTGGACGACCCGCGCTTCGGCGCGCACTACGACGGCCACGGCGAAGGGACGGCGGTGTTCGTACGGGACGCGATGCGGGTGTACGCGGAGCGCAACCTGGAGTAGGGGCGTGCGGGCGGGGCAACGCCCGTACGCCGTACGCCCGCACGGCCCGCCGCGAAGTCCGCCGCGGGTACGCCGAAGGGCCCGCCGACCTCGTCGGCGGGCCCTTCGGCACTCCCCCTCACGCCGCCAGCGCGACCGTCTCGACCGCCGGCGTCCGCAGCACCCGCCGCGCGGTGCCCAGCGCGGTGGCCATCGTCGCCGCCGCGGCCACTCCCACGACCGCCAGCCAGATCCCGTACCCCGCCGAGGGCAGCACGTCGTCCGTGCGGGCCACCGTGAAGGGCACGATCCCGGCCACCGCCGCGAGCGTCCCGAAGAACACCCCGGTCACCGTCAGCAGCAGCCCCTCCAGGCCGACCCCCGCCAGCACCTGGCCGGGCGTCGCGCCCGCCAGCCGCTGCTGGCCGAACTCGCGGCTGCGGTACGAGGTCGCCGCGTACAGCGTGTTGATCAGCATCACGCAGGCGAAGACCGCGATGATCCCGACGACCACGAAGTTCAGCGTCTCCAGGTTCTTGTCGTCCACCGACTGCGTCAGCCCGGCGGCCTCGATGTGGTCGTTCTCGACGGACTGCATGTACAGCGTCGCGACCGAGATGCCCACGAAGAGGACCATCGGCATCAGCACCCCGGACAGCTGCGCGGCCCGCTGCCGCAGCCCGTGCACGGTCAGGTAGCCGCTGCCCCCGCCGAACGCCGTCAGCAGCCCGCCGGTGAGCCGCAGCAGCCCGCCGAGCAGCGCCGGCGAGAAGCCCGCGAAGCCGACCGACAGCAGGATCGCCCCGTACGCC
>NZ_JACBXC010001300.1 GCF_013870535.1 Streptomyces phytophilus
GCCACTCCCGTACCTGACGGGCAGCGGCCGACTCGGGATCGACCCAGAACGGCGCCGCGGCAGGTGCCCCGGAATCCGCCCGCGCCTGCTCCGCGTCCCCGGCGCCGGCCGGAGGCGGGCAGCCGAGGGCGATCCCCAGAACCATGACGCACACGAGCGTACGGATCCGCGCTGACATCTCTTCCCCTGCGAAATAGGCGCCGAGAAACGGTCGTGATCATGGCACGGGCGGCTGCCGCCGGGCCGCAACCGCCGATCCGCCCGCGCCCGCACACCCGAGCGGGCGAATGCCATTTCCGGCGGCCGCGTTCACCCGGACGGCGTACGCCCCGGCGGGCGCCGTGCCGCGTCGCCCGTATCGCCCCTGAGCTGGGCGGACGCGGCGTTCGGCAGGCGAGGGGGCAGCTGTCGCGGTCCGTACCGGCGGGGCATGGATATGCACCGCACGGAATTCCCCGCTTTCCTCGAACCAGCAGCAAGTCCCCTTCCGCCACCCCCCGGATGCCGCGCCAGGCACCGCCCCCAAAGGACCCGGCCATGCCCTGCATATCCGCCGCGGCCGACGCCGCGCCCGCCGAGCCGGGGTGAAGCCTCCGTGCGGTACTCGCCGGGCTTGACCCCCTCCGTGGGCAGAGAGCGCCGACACCGGCGGGTGCCGCACGGAGTTGTCCGCGCTCTCTGCGCGCTCTGTGCGCCCTCTGCGCCAATGCGGTGACGCGCGCCGTGGCGCGGCCGGGCAAGGGCCCGGATGACGCATGCGAAAAGTAGGTTATGTAGCTAATCATCCACTTTGTGCATGCGAGCGATGGGGCCATGAAGAAACTCACGAAATTCCTTGACCTGCCGCTGGTTCAGCGGTTCCTGGGCAACCGCTGGGCGATCGGAGCCGCGTGCGCCCTCATGGTGGCGACGGGAGTGGTGGCCGCCATGCTGACGACGGGCGGTACCGAACCGGTCAGCGATGCCAAGTCGGCCGTACGGGACAGCGCGGCCGAGGCCGCCGAGTCCGAGGAGCAGCCCGAGGAGCAGGCGGGGGAGGAGCAGGACGGGCAGGCCGGGGCGCAGCCCGGTCAGGAGCGGGCCGCCGAACCGCAGAGCCGGCCGCGGGAGTCGGCGAAGCACGGCGAGCAGCCGCCCGCGGACTCCGGCGAGGAGCGTCTGTCGCACCGCGCCGCCGGCGAGGGGCACCGGCTCGCCACCTCCTTCGACAACGGCACGGTCTTCGTCGGCGGCGCCGTCGCCCCCGGTACGTACGCGACGAAGGGCTCCGACGGTACTCCCGGCGGCTGCCGGTGGTCGCGGCTGGCCGACAACGGCGGCGAACTGGTCCCGATCATCAGCGGCTCCACCTGGGGGCCGACGCACATCACGGTCCACGACGGCGAGTTCGTCCGCAGCACGGGCTGCCTGACCTGGCAGCGCGGCGGCTCCGCCGGGCCGCACCACGGCAAGTAGCCGCGCGCCGGGCCCGGCAGCTCCAGCCCGGCCCGGCGCCCGCCTTCCGCGTCACCCGGACGCCACGCGCGTACGACACGCCTGCTCCCGCCGTCGCCGCCAGGGTGGAGGCGTACGTGCAGGCGCGCGGTGCGGCGGCGAGGAGTGGTGGCGATGCAGGCGGTGGCGGGAGCGGCGGGAACGGCGGGAACGGTGGC
>NZ_JACBXC010001301.1 GCF_013870535.1 Streptomyces phytophilus
CCGCATCCGCGCGGCCCTCGCGGACCTGCTGGAACCCGACAGGGCAGCCCTGCGCCGGCCGCCGGAGCAGGTCGCGGCCCTCTTCTTCGGGCTGCTCTTCACCCAGCCGCACCTGGAGGACGAGCCGGAGCTGAGCACGGGGGAGCTGGTGGAGGTCTTCCTGCACGGCGCGCTCACGGGCGGCGTCTCCGCCGCACGCGGGGCGTAAGGGGGCGCGGCCCCCTGCCCGGACGGGCCGCGGTTCACATCCGACCGGCCCCGGCCCGCGCCTCTTGCCACAGGGGATGCGGGGCCCGTAGGAAAGTCGGGCCGGGAATGTCGAGATCGGCGGGGCGGCTGCGTCCCAGGGGCGGACGCGGTCGAAGGAGGCCGCACCGCCCGCCGGATCCGACCCGTACCGGAAGGACAGCCGCCATGGCCACCGCAGCAGACCTCGACCGCGCCACCGACTCCCAGTGGAGCTGGGTCGCCGAACACACCCGGACCTACCTCGCCTCCGGTGGCACCGAGGGGCACGAGCGCGACGGGGTGCGTACCCTCGTGCTCGCCACGACCGGGCGGCGGACGGGGACGCCCCGCCGCACCGCCCTGATCTACGGCACCTCGGGCGACGACTACGTGGTCGTCGCCTCCAAGGGGGGCGCCGACGAGGATCCGGCGTGGTTCATGAACCTCGCCGCGGAGCCCGCCGTCGGGGTGCAGGTCGGCACCCGGCGGTTCAGCGCCCGCGCCCGGGTCGCCACCGCGGCCGAACGGGCGCCCCTCTGGGCGCAGATGGCGGGCATCTTCCCGCTCTACGAGGAGTACGCGCGGAAGGCCGACCGGGAGATCCCCGTCGTCCTCCTCACGCCGCTGGACGCGCCCCGTTGACCTGAAGTCCGGTTGAGCTTCTAGGGTTCGGGTGCGTGGATGCCGACGTACCGGAGAGGAACGGCCATGAGGACGCTGGTGCTGGGAAGGTCGCCCGACAGAGTGGCGGCGGTGCTGGCCACGCTGCGCGCGGACGGCTTCGACGCGGAGGGGGTGAGCACCGACGACGAGGCCAGGGCGCTGCTGGCGGGCGACGGGTTCGGGGTGCTGATCATCGGCGGGGGTGTGGGGCCTGACTCCCGCGCGGCGCTCAAGGAGTACGCGGCGGAGCACGGGGTGCGGCGGGTCGTCGACGGCGCGCTGGCGGAGCCGTTCGACGCGTACGTGCGGCGGGAGTTCGAGCCGGTGATCCGGGAGGTCGCCGCCGCGGGGTGACGGGCCGCGGTCCCGCCCGGGGGCCGGTACCGGGCGGTGGGCGGCGGCCCCTTTCGCGGCGCAGGGGCTTCGCGGTCCGCGGCGGGTCCGTCAGGTGCGTTCGTACGCGGTGCCGGACTCGTTCCTGCGCAGCAGGCCCTCGTCCACCAGGGCGCGGCGCAGGCTCACCCAGTCGTCCAGCCACTCGCCGCAGATCGCGTTGACCTTCGCCTCGGAGTACGTCTCGCCGGCGTCGAAGGAGTCCGTCACCACCGCCAGCACCCGGGCCCGTACCTCCGCGTCGCCGGGGATCGACGTCAGCCGGCCGCGGCGGAAGTACCCGCCCGCGCCGTCGCCGCGGCCCCGGCCGGAGAGCCTGACCTCGGCCTGGACGGCGAGCCGGAAGGTGTCGTCGCGGAGCGTGT
>NZ_JACBXC010001302.1 GCF_013870535.1 Streptomyces phytophilus
CGGCGACCTCGTCGTACAGGTGCCCGACGAGCGGATCGCGAACTGGTCGACCGACCCGCGCTCCGGCACCCCGGGCCTGCCCGACCTCACACCCGGCGCGGAACTGCCCGTGTGCCTGCGCACCGTGGTGGCCGGAAACACCGTCCATGCGGGGCCGATCGGGTGAGTTAACGATCTTCGATAGGCCGAACGAAGGCCGTCCCGGGCGCGGGACCGCGGCCTGATTTCGGGACTGACCAGCCGCTTCGGCAAAACGCCACAGGTGACACGGCTGTTGACACGCAGCGGGCAACGGCGGGTAGTTTCGGCCGAGTCCACCACAGGACGTCCGGCCGGATCACCTCCGCGCAGTCGTGGAACGCTCTGGGCCACGGATGGTGTGCCGCACCGGCGCCCCATCGCAGGCAGCCAGGTCCAGGACTCCGGCACGGGGGCGAGGGAGGATGGCATCCGTCGGGCTGGTGTGACCCCGGGTGGGGCCCGGACGCTCAGTAGACAACGGCCCTCGGTCGATCCGCAGCCAGCGGGTCCCAGGTCGGACCGAAGGGCGCCGGGCCCGACCCGTAGCGGCGCGGGCCGCACGGGCGGACAGGGCGCGCCACCGCCGCCGTCCCCGCCCTCCGCCCCTCCTTCCCCTCGCTCCGCTCCTGCGCGGTCGCCCGCGGGCCGCCCGCGGCCGTCCGGGGGTGGCGCGCGCGGCGTCCCGCGGTACCGTTGCGGACCGCCTCGGTGCCGGACCTCAGTGGACTCTGGCTAAGGTGGGCGTCCCGTCCCGCGCGGCCGTGTGCGCGCGTGGACGGCTCAAGCGGGAATTGCGGAAGGGACGGCAGTGACAGACGGGGTTCAGGGGCGCTACGGCCCGCTGGGCGGGATCCTGGTGATCATCCCGACGTACAACGAGGCCCTGAACCTCGGGTCGATCGTCTCCAGGGTGCGGGCCGCGGTGCCGGACGCCGACGTCCTGGTCGTCGACGACAACAGCCCGGACGGCACCGGGAAGCTCGCCGACGAGCTGAGCGCCGACGACGCGCACGTACACGTGCTGCACCGGGCCGGCAAGGAGGGCCTGGGGGCCGCCTACCTCGCCGGCTTCGGCTGGGGCCTGGAGCGGGGCTACGGCGTGCTGGTCGAGATGGACGCGGACGGCTCGCACCGGCCGGAGGAACTGCCCCGGCTGCTCACCGCGCTCAAGGGCGCCGACCTGGTGCTCGGCTCCCGGTGGGTGCCCGGCGGTCGCGTGGTCAACTGGCCCAGGTCCCGGGAGTTCATCTCCCGCGGCGGCAGCGCGTACTCGCGGATCTGGCTCGGGCTGCGCATCCGGGACGTCACCGGCGGCTACCGCGCGTTCCGCCGGGAGACGCTGGAGGGCATCGGGCTGGAGAACATCGCCTCGCAGGGGTACTGCTTCCAGGTGGACCTGGCCCGCCGGGTGGCCGACGGCGGCTACCACGTGGTGGAGGTCCCGATCACCTTCGTCGAGCGGGAGCGCGGCGACTCCAAGATGAGCAAGGACATCTTCGCCGAGGCGGCGTGGCGGGTGCCGGCCTGGGGCGTACGGTCCCGGCTGGGGCGGATTCTCGGCCGCAGGCACACTTGAGTCATGAGCGATCGCATTCCGCAGCCCTACGAGGACCCGGCAGGCTCCGACG
>NZ_JACBXC010001303.1 GCF_013870535.1 Streptomyces phytophilus
GCGGACCGGCCGGCCGCGCACAGTCGATCGCCCATCCGAATTGTCCGTTTTTTACTCACTAATTCGTGATCATTGCCTAAAGCCCCTCCGGGCACCTGCCGAAGACGTGAGAGACCTTCCGTACGCGACACGGAACGTCCCGGCTCTCCCAGCCGGCCCCGTCCCCGCACACCGTCTGGAGGGACCTGGTGTCTGTTCTCCTTGAGCAACCCACAAGCCTGGTCGCCTACCGCCCCAACAAACCGACGGCCATGGTCGTCGTGGCGGACCCCCGCGTACGCTCGACCGTCACCCGCCACCTGTGGGCACTGGGCGTACGCGACGTGATCGAGGCGTCGTCCATCGCCGAGGCCCGCCCCCGGATCGCCAACCCCCGCGACATCTGCGTCGCCGACGTCCACCTGCCCGACGGCTCCGGCCTCACGCTGCTCTCCGAGGCGCGCTCCGCGGGCTGGCCCAACGGCCTCGCGCTGTCCGCCGCCGACGACATCGGCGCCGTACGCAACGCCCTCGCGGGCGGCGTCCGCGGCTACGTCGTCACCGGCACCCGCACCAGCATGGGCCTGCCCACCCGCCCCAACGCCGCGCACATCGGCGCCGCCGCCGGCCGGCTGCACCACCGCCGCCCGCCGGGCTCCCCCGGCGCCGGCGGCAATTCCGGTCCACCCGGTCACCCCGGCGGCTACCGCGAGCTGTCCGGCCGCGAGGTCGAGGTGCTGCGGCTGGTGGCGGAGGGCCAGTCGAACAAAGCCATCGGCGTCTCGATGGGGCTGTCCGCGCTGACCGTCAAGAGCCACCTCGCCCGCATCGCGCGCAAGCTCGGCACGGGCGACCGCGCCGGCATGGTGGCGGTGGCGCTGCGCACCGGCATCATCCACTGACCCCGGGCCCGGTGACGGGCCCTCTCCAGGCAGCCGCGCGGCGCCCGTCGACGTAACGTTCCGTCGACGGGCGCTGTCGTGCACGACTCACAGATACCCTTGACACGTGACCGACGCCCAAGAGACCGCAGCAGAGGACAGACTCCCCGCGCCCGGAGCACCGACTTCCGGATCGGCGCCGGTCCCCCTTCTCGATCCCCGCGAGGGCATTCCGCCCGTCACCGCGGACGCCGAGGCGCTCGCGGCGGTCGTCGGCGCCTTCGCCGCAGGCCGCGGCCCGGTCGCCATCGACGCGGAGCGCGCCAGCGGCTACCGGTACGGGCAGCGGGCGTACCTCGTGCAGCTGCGCCGGGAGGGCGCCGGCACGGCGCTGATCGACCCGGTGGCCTGTCCGGACCTCTCCGGTCTCGCGGCGGCGATCGGCGATGCGGAATGGGTTCTGCACGCCGCCACCCAGGACCTGCCGTGCCTCGCCGAGATAGGCATGCGTCCGGGCGTGCTGTTCGACACGGAGCTGGCGGGTCGGCTGGCGGGCTTCCCCCGGGTCGGTCTCGGCGCGATGGTCGAGAACGTCCTCGGGTACGCGCTGGAGAAGGGCCACTCCGCCGTCGACTGGTCGACCCGGCCGCTGCCCGAGCCCTGGCTGCGCTACGCCGCGCTCGACGTCGAACTCCTCGTGGACCTGCGGGACGCGCTGGTCGAGGAGCTGACGGCGCAGGGGAAGCTGCGGTGGGCGGAGGAGGAGTTCGCGGCGATCGCCGCGGCGC
>NZ_JACBXC010001304.1 GCF_013870535.1 Streptomyces phytophilus
TCTCCGGCATCCACCTGCTGCAGGGCATGCGCCCCGGCGGGGTGCTGACGACCGTGGACCCGGAGCCGGAGCGGCAGCAGTTCGCGCGCCAGGCGTTCCGGGCGGCGGGGTTCGCCGCGAACCGGGCGCGGATCATCGTCGGCCGCGCCCTGGACGTGCTGCCGCGGCTGGCGGACGGCTCGTACGACATGGTCTTCTGCGACGGCGACCCGATGGAGTGCCTGGAATATCTGGGCGAATCGTTGCGCCTGCTGCGCCCGGGCGGCGTCGTGTGCTTCGAGGGCGTCTTCGCGGACGGCCGCACGGTGGACTCGGCGGCCCAGCCCGACGAGGTGCAGAGGCTGCGCGAGCTGCTGCGCGCGGTGAAGGAGAGCCGCGAGCTGATGCCCGCGCTGCTGCCGGTGGGGGACGGGCTGCTGTGCGCCGTCAAGCGCGAGGTCTGACGTACGTGACGGGCGTCACGCACATCAGAGGCGTCCTGGCCGTCACGGACATGCCTCCGGGCGCCCTGGCGGGCGCGGGACGGCGCCGTGCGGATCCGGGCCCGGAGGGCGATCCGCCCCGGCCACCACGTGGCCGGGGCGCATACAGGGTTCTTCCGGACCTCGGTCCGACTAGCTGACGACCTTCTTCAGGGCGTCGCCGAGCGCGTCGGCTTCATCGGGGGTCAGCTCGACGACGAGCCGCCCGCCGCCTTCGAGCGGAACGCGCATGACGATGCCCCGCCCCTCCTTGGTCACCTCGAGCGGGCCGTCGCCCGTCCGCGGCTTCATGGCCGCCATGCTCGTTCCCCTTCCTGAAACCAGCTCTTCGTTGAGAAGCTTCGACGGCCCGTGGACAGGCTCGTCGCCACCGGCATCGAACACAGTGCTTCTCGCCCATTATCCCGCATTGCCGGTCCCGATGACCAACATCGGTCCGCATACTCTCGACGACGCCCGACCGCAAAACCTCCCAATACCCGCCAGAGGGATGCGATACTGCGCCCTTCCCGGCGGGGGCGCGCCGCGTTTCCATTTGACGCACGTCACATGTCGCGGAGCAGTGATCTCCGCCATGCTGACGGCACCGACGAGACGCGGCACAGTCCCGGTGACCCCGGGGCGTAGCGAAGGGAAGAACATGGCGGACACCGTGCTGTACGAGGTCGCCGACGGGCTCGCGACCGTCACCCTCAACCGCCCGGACGCGATGAACGCCCTCGACAGCGGGACCAAGAACGCCCTGCGCGACACCCTGCGGCAGGCGGCGGCGGACGACGCCGTCCGGGCCGTGCTGCTGACCGGCGCCGGGCGGGCGTTCTGCGTGGGGCAGGACCTCAAGGAGCACATCGGCACCCTCGCGGCGGCCCGGGCCGCGCAGCGTACGGACCACGCGATGGACACCGTCGCCGAGCACTACAACCCCATCGCCGCCACCCTCGCGGAGATGCCGAAGCCGGTGGTCGCGGGCGTGAACGGGGTCGCCGCCGGGGCCGGCGCGGGCTTCGCCTTCGCCGCGGACTACCGGGTGGTGGCCGACAGCGCGTCGTTCAACACCTCCTTCGCGGGCGTCGCGCTGACCGCGGACTCCGGCGTCTCGTGGACCCTCCCCCGCCTCGTCGGCCACGGCAGGGCCGCCGACCTGCTGCTCTTCCCGCGCCGGATC
>NZ_JACBXC010001305.1 GCF_013870535.1 Streptomyces phytophilus
CGGCGCCGCCGCGCTGCTGCTGCAGAAGCACCCCGACTGGGACTGGCGGCGCGTGAAGACCGCCCTCATGACCACCGCGGACGGCGACGCGGCCGAGCCCCGGCCGCACACCTCCGGCGCCGGGGTCCTCGACCTGCCGGGAGCCGCGAACGAGACGCTGCAACTCAACCGCGGCAACGTCGACTTCGGCTACCTGCGCTACCCGGAGGGCGACCGCCCGGCGTCGATCGGGCTCACCCTGACCAACAACGGCACCGAGCCCCGCGCCGTCTCCCTCACCGACCTCGCCACCGAGCGCGCCGGCGCCCCCCTCGCCGACGACGCCGTGACGGTCACCCCCGCCGCGGTGACCGTCGCGCCCGGCGCCACGGAGCGGGTGACGGTGACGCTGACGCCCGAGGACGTGGCGCCCGGCGTCTACTCCGGCGCCGTGGTCCTCACCGGGAGCGGCCACGACACCGTCACCCTGCCGCTCAGCTTCTACCGCGAACCGCCCCGCCACGACGTGGACCTGACCGTCCTGGACCGCAACGGCCGGCCCTGGGCGGGCGGCACCCTGTGGCTGCTCAACATGCAGAACACGTACCCGGAGACCGGCGGCGGGTTCCGCACCGTCCACCTCGACGAGAACGGCCGCGCCACCGCCCGCATGCTGCCGGGCCCGCTGACGATGATGGCCAAGGTCGAGACCCCCGCGGCGGACGGCGAGCCCGCCAGCGTCGCCTTCGCGGGCTCGCCCGAGGTGCAGGTCGACGCCGACATGTCCTACACCATCGACGCCCGCAAGGCGCTGCCGCTGCGCCCCGCGACCGTCGAGGGCGCCGACACCGAGGTGCGGCACGTCTCCATCCACTACGCCCGCCGCGACGCCGCCGGCACCGGCGGTATGGACGAGGGGATCTTCGCCACCGGCGAGGAGATCGAGCAGGGCCGGGTCTTCCTCCAGCCGACCGGACCGGTGCGGCACGGCAGCGCGGCGTTCGAGACCCGCTGGCGGCTGGAGGCGGACGGCAGGCCGCGCGGGCAGCAGGCCGACGTGTACGAACTGGTGCTCGGCCGGAGCAAGGTGATCCCCGATCCGCCGCGTTACCGCGTCACGCGCGCGGAGGTGCGCAAGCTGGCGCGCATCGAGGCGGACTACCGCTCGCTGCTCGGCCGGGACGACACGTACACCGAGACCCGCGAGCCGCGCACCGACGGCATCGCGAGTGCCCTCCGCTTCGAGCACCCGATCACGGTGCCGCAGCGCCGCGTCGAGATGGTCACCGCATCGCCGGACGTCGCGTGGCGCCACTGCGTCCTCGGCCCCGAGGTGGCGCGCGCGAACCTGTGCGCGCCCACCGTGGCGTACGAGCCGGGGGAGCGCGCCGATCCGGTCTGGTTCCGGGCCCCGGCCCCGGCGGTCATCGCCGGGCTGCACGACGGCGACGAACTCGTCCTGCCGGTGTCGCTGAGCGACGGTGAACACCAGGGTTCGGTGTGGAACGCGCCGACCGCCGGGAACGAGAGCCTGCGGCTCTTCCGCGACGGCACCGAGATCCCGGCCCGCCCCGGCACCAGCTACTTCCCCGTCACGCCCGAGCCCGCCACGTACCGGCTGGAGCACACCTCCCGCCCCGACCGCGACGCGCTGCCCCTCGGCAGCGA
>NZ_JACBXC010001306.1 GCF_013870535.1 Streptomyces phytophilus
GCGCTCACCTTCGACGCCGACATGATGGCCGGCCAGCACGACCGGGCCGACGCCGGCGAGCAGTTCGACAACCCCGGGCTCATCGCCGCGCTCCGGGAGCTGAAGGTGCCGGCGACCGTCTTCATGACCGGCACCTGGGCCGCCCGCTACCCCGACCAGGCCCGCGCCATCGGCCGCGACCCCCTGTTCGAGGTGGCCAACCACTCCTACAGCCACCACGCCTTCGCCACGCCCTGCCACGGCCTGCCCGGGGTCGACCCGGGCGCCATGCGCGCCGAGGTGGAGCGCACCTTCGCCGAGCTGCGCCGCGCGGGCGTACCCGCCCCCGTCCCGTACTTCCGCTTCCCCGGCGGCTGCTACGACGACACGGCGCTGCGCGCCCTCGCCCCGACGGGCGTGACCGCCGTGCAGTGGGACGTCTCCAGCGGCGACGCGTTCGCCACCGACCCGGGGGCGGTGGCGGAGGAGGTACTGACGCGCGTGCGGCCGGGGTCGGTCGTCGTCCTGCACGTCACGCGCAGCGCGGCGCCGGTCACGGAGGAGGCGGTGCGCGAGATCGTGCCGGAGCTGCGCCGCCGCGGGTACGGCTTCGCCAGGGTCTCCGAGCTGGCCGCGGGGCGCTGAGGCCCGTACGGGAGCCGTCACGGCGGCGCCGGGACTCCCGCCGGCCCCTCCGCCGCGGCGCCCGGGGTCACCCGGCGGGCGCCCCCGGACCCGTCTCGCTCGGCCGCACCACGACGAACCCCTCGCCGTCCAGCCGGAGCTGCATGACCTCGCCGGAGCCGCCGCGGATCATCGACCCGAAGCTCTGCGAGCGGTGCAGCCCCGTCTGGAGCTGCGTGCTCCAGCCGACGACGGCGTCGGTGTCGACGAAGACCGGGTAGCCCGGCGCGACGGGGATGACGATCGGGGAGCCGTCGCAGACCACGCCCAGCCGGCCCTGGCCGGTGAACACGCTGTTGAACAGCCCGCCGCCCGCCATGCCGGCGCCCTTGACCACCTTGATGTCGTACGACAGCGTCGAGTCGAAGCACAGCACGTTGCGCCCGTTGAGCGTGAGGCTGTCGTTCGGCTGGTCGAAGTCCAGGATGAAGCAGTTGGCCGCGCTGAGCGCGAACCAGCACTCGCCCTGCCCCTTCACCGACATGAGCGCCAGGCCCTCGCCGGTGACCGCGCGCTTGAGGAACTGCCCGGCCCCCTGGCCCTTCTTCTCGAACTGCAGGTTGCCCCGGTAGGCGATCATCGCGCCCTGCCGGGCGAGGCACTCGCCGTTGACGGCGTACTTGATCGACTTGGGGTTCTGCAGAGTCATGCCGGCCTGCGTCGCGGGCTCGGCCATGTTTTCCTTGGCGAACAAATCACTGCGCATACGCGCATGATCCGCCGGAATCCCTCCCTCCGCCAAGCGGGCGGCGCCACTGGCACACTTGATCGCGTGACCAGTGCCGAGACCAGCCCCTTCCAGCACGAGGCAGTGAGCCGCGACGACCTGCCGCAGTTCGTCCTCCCCCTCGTCGTACGCATCGAACGCGGCAGCCCGCCCGCGCGCACCGACGCGCTCCAGACGGCGGCGCGCGCGGTGCTGATCCTGCTGGCGGACGAGCGCGCGACGGGCGACGGCCCGTGGGCCGGGGCGGTACGGGAC